>JAUXHY010000088.1 GCA_030621275.1 bacterium
GTTTGTCTATTTCTTTCATAAGACGAAATAAATATAAGTGCTATAAATATTATTGTTACAAGCAACATCTCCAACCAATACTGCAATGGATGAACCCATATCTCCTTATATATATCCCACCTGCCAAGTATTTCAACAAAATTCCAAAAAATGACTACAGTTGGAATTGCATATCTTATCGCAAACCCAAGTTTTTTTATCCGTATTAGTTTCTTAAATAAATAAGCTGACCATAACAAAGAACCAAAAGCTATAATATAAGTAACCAGGTGTTTATCACCGAAAATAGAGTTATCATAAGCCAATAAAAGGACAATATAAAATGTCCATAAAATCATCGTTAATTCAAAAGCAGTAATCATAGCAACCGATCGACTTTTTATATTTTCAGATTTCCCCCTTTGAATCTTAAATCGTTTTTTTAACCAATTAAAAAAGTTACATCTGATATTACTATTAAGTAACAAATTGAGTAATATCACAACTAAAAATCCAATTGATGATGGCACTAATAAATATTCAGGTTTTGTTACAATTTCTGAGTTTTCTATTAATGGTTGGATATTATATCGTTTTGCAAAGTACACAAACGAAAATTCAATCCATCCAGTCCATATTGCTAATCCAGCAAAAAGACCAAAAAAGGTAGCTTTAGTCTCATCTGCTATTTTATATCCAATTATTAAAAGGATAAAACCAATAATACCTAAAATAATGGCTGCATGATAAATATACTTAATACCAAATATATGCTCCATTAATATCATTGCTGCATGACCTAAAGGCATTGTTAGCAGAACAATAAAAAATGCCATAATACCGTGATAAGAGATTTTATTTTTCATTTATTTACCTCTTTGAGATGTTTCCATTAATTCCGGAATAGGACAATTCTCACATTTTGGATTTTTTTCTGATTGTGAAAATTGTTTAATAATTATTTTTAATACATATATAAATGCCACTATTCCGATTAAAATTGCTAAAATATTTTGCATCAGAATTTTCCTATTAAACTGCCGCCTTGATAAACTAAGAACGAAGCAATATATGCCAAACTTGTCATATAAGTGATCATAATTAATGGCCATTTCCACGAATTTGTCTCATATCGTACGATTGCAAAAGTAGCCATACACTGAGCTGCAAAAACATAAAATACCATTAGAGAAAGCGCTACTAAAGTTGAATAAACGGGTAATCCTGTTTTGGGATTAATATCATTTTTCATGGATTCGGATAAACTAACTACATTTTCACCATCACCCTCAACATTATACAATGTTGCTAATGTACTGATAACCACTTCTCGCGCAGCGAATGATGTAATAAGACCAACACCAATTTTCCAATCAAAACCTAAAGGTGCAATAATTGGCTCAATTGTATGACCAATTTTACCGGCATAGCTGTTATGAATCGGATTAACTATTTCGATTTGTTCTAAATTTGATATATTTGTGGAATCTACAGTTACTTTTGGAAATGAAGCTAAAAACCATAATACAACTGAAATAGCCATAATTATTTTACCAGCGTTGAACAAAAACAGTTTACCGCGTGAATACACCTGATGAAAAACCGATCGCATTAGCGGAACTCGATAAGGAGGCAACTCCATAACAAAAGATGAATGACCTTTTGTTTTTATAAATTTGCTTAAGATTTTGGCAATAACCAAAGCTGTAAATGTACCTAAAAAATACATAAAGATAAACGTCAATCCCTGCAGATTGAACAATCCAAATACTTTACGCGCTGGAATGAATGCACCTATCATTAGTGCGTAAATAGGCAGTCTTGCACTGCAACTCATCAATGGTAAAACCATTATTGTCGTTAACCGCTCTTTCCAGCCATCTATTGTTCGAGTAGCCATTACACCGGGAATAGCACAGGCATATCCGCTCATTAACGGTAAAACCGACCTACCATGCAAACCAACCTTTGTCATAAATTTATCAAATATAAATGCCACACGGGACATATACCCCGAATCTTCGAGCAAAGTCATAAAAAATACTAAAATAAGTATTTGCGGTAAAAATATTAATATTGCTCCTACTCCACCAATGATTCCTTCAACAATTAAATCTCGTAAAATCCCTGCCGACATAATATCTAAAATGGAATTTCCAATTAATCCAATTCCGGCATCAATCCAATCCATTGGATAGGTTGACCAGGAAAAAATGGACTGAAATATAAATACTAATAATGAAATAAATATAATTGGACCAAATATTGGATGGGTTAGAATCTTATCTAGCTTTTCACTACGTGTTATTTTTCTGAGAACTTCAACTTCTTTATTTTCAGATTGCTGTAAAAGATTATCTAACCAAGTGTATCTTATAGTTGCTTCTAATGTACGGTGGTTTAAACCAGCTTTTTCAATAGCTTGAACTGCTGCTTCTCTTAGTTCCTCAATTATACTTACAATTTCCGTATCAAAATAATGTTCTCCACTATGCGGTGGACGATACAAATCAACTGCTGACTGTCTTGTTATTAACCGCAAAGCTTGAACTCGCGCTAAGCGTGGCGTATAGTCGAACTGTTGTTGTAAATATTCGGACAAAGGATTCAATAGTTCATGAACTTCCAAATGCGAAGAAAATAACATTCTACTTTTTCGTGGATTGCGAATTGTAATTGAAGTTTGAATAGCATTTTTTAATTCGTTTAGTCCCCAACCTTCTAAAGCAGACATTGGCACAACTGCCGCTAATCCAAACTTCTCTTTTAAATCGGAGAATTCCGGTAAAACTGATTTATCTTTAACACGGTCCATCATATTTAGAGCTAAGATAACTGGAATACCTAAATCAAGTAATTGCGTTGTGAGATATAGATTTCTACTTAGATTGGTTGCATCAACTACTGAGATTATGGCAGATGGTCTATTAATACCGTGAATCCAATCCATAAACTGCTCAGCAACAACACGTTCATCAATAGATTCAGGTGTAATACTATAGGTACCGGGTAAATCCAACACATTAATCACGTCATCAGAATCACTTTTTAATTTACCGGTTTTCTTTTCAACTGTAATTCCGGGATAATTAGAAACTTTCTGATCTAAACCGGTAAGATGATTAAATATCGCTGTCTTACCGCAATTTGGGTTCCCTATTAAGGCAATATATTTTTCATTTGGAAAATTAGTAATCAAATCTCTTTACCTTAATATTTTTTGCATCGCTCATTCGTATTGATACGTGATAATTACGGATCTTCAGTTCGACTAGTCCTTTCCATGGCGCATATTTAACGATTCTAATATGTATTCCGGGTACAAAACCCATTTCAACTAAGCGACTTTGTAATTCCATTTCACCGGTAAATCCGATAATAGTGGCAATATCTCCGGGCTTAAAATCTGCTATCGAATTCATCTATTTACAATCCTCACAAATTCCGAAAAGTTGATGGCTATGATGTGAAAATTTAAAATTATGTTGCTTTGCTATCTTTTTTTGTAATTCTTCAATTTCATCGTTATGAAATTCGACAATTTTACCACAACTTGTACAAATCAAATGGTCATGATGTAAATACTTATCATTATATTCAAATCGTGCACGTCCATCTCCAATATCGAGTTTATCAATTAAATTATATTTTACTAATACATCGATAGTTCTATAAATAGTTGCCCGCGATATTTCTAACCCACGTTTTCGAAGCGCAAAAAATATCTCCTCAGCATCACGATGTTCATTAGACGAACGTAATTCGTTCCAAATTTCCTGCCTTTGTTTGGTGTATCTTAACCCTTCTCTTTGAAGAGTTTCTTTGAGTAATTGCATTGTTATTATTTTATTGAGATTAAGTCTCATTAAAATTAAGGAACTAAAACAATAAATACAAGAAAAAATGATAATGGAATCGATTTAAACTAGTATAAATAAAAAAGGACATTAAAAAATGTCCCTTATGAATATATTTATGGATTAATGGATATTAATTATTTCCATTAATCTTTTTAAGATTTGCATATTTTACAATTAATTTTTTCTTCAATCCATCTTTGAATACAACACCGACACGTTGATTTTCTCCTGTTCCGCTGAGTGCCTTAATAGTTCCAACACCAAAAATTGCATGTTCCACACTGTCACCAACCTTGAAATCATCAAAAGCAGTAACTGTTCTTATTTTACGAACTTTAATACTACCGGGTTTTGTTCTTATAACTTTTCTTGTGAGCGCCGATGAAAACGGTATCTCTTCTAAGTATTCTTCCGGGATTTCTCGTAAAAACCGCGACATTAATCCAAGATCATAATCAGCTCCCATGCGTCTTCTGTGTGTTGCATACAAAAGATAAACACGGTCTTTTGCGCGAGTCAAACCCACATAAAATAGTCGGCGTTCCTCCTCTAATTCCTTACGACTATCTAAAGAACGATATAAAGGAAATAGCCCATCTTCCAATCCCGTTAAAAATACAATAGGGAATTCCAATCCTTTAGCACTGTGCAAAGTCATCAATGTCACACGATTATCTTGATCATTCCATGAATCAATATCAGTTAATAATGATACCTCTTCAATAAAACCCCTTAATCCCCCTTCAGGATTACGAAGAATATAAGTATCTACACTATTGAATAATTCTCTAACATTTTGATATCGTTCCAGTTCTTCAGGATCATCAGAATTTTTAAAATAATTTAAGATTCCAACTTCCTCGCTTAATGCGGCGATTAATTCCCGTGCGTCAAGTTTATCTATTAATTCATAATATTTTATTATAATCTTATGAAATGCTTGAAGTGAATCAGCTTGCTTACCGCGTATATCCATACCGGATGGATCAGCCAATATCTCAAAAAGTTCTTTTCCTGTTTCTTCCGCTTTTTGGACGCATTTATTTACGGTTTTAATACCAATTCCTCTTGGCGGAAAATTTACAACTCGTCTTAACGAAACTGTATCTTTCAAGTTCAAGATTAAACGTAGGTAAGCCAACATATCCTTTACTTCTTTACGTGCATAGAATCGAATTCCACCAATAATATTGTACGGAATTCCCATACGCCTAAAACTATCTTCCAATGCACGAGATTGGGCATTTACGCGGTATAAAACGGCAAAATCACTAAAGGTACGCTTATTTAATTTTATTTCTTTTTCCAAAGCAGAAACAACAGCATCCGCTTCTTCAAGCTCATCCGCAGTTCGAATAAATCCTAGCTTTTCCCCAGAACCCTGTACTGAGTATAATTCTTTCGCTGTTC
Organism: bacterium; assembly: GCA_030621275.1. Classification (GTDB taxonomy): domain Bacteria; phylum Fidelibacterota; class Marinisomatia; order Marinisomatales; family JAHJCW01; genus JAHJCW01. Next base: position 5,250 of record JAUXHY010000088.1, read on the forward strand.
GGTCAATATTATTTTTCACTACAATTGTTGCGGCATCTAAAATTTTCTGTGTTGATCGATAATTTTTTTCTAAAGTAAAAATAGTGCAATTCGGGAATACTTTCTCAAAATCCAAAATATTTCGAATATCCGCACCACGCCATCCATATATAGATTGATCATCATCACCAACAACACAAATTTGTTGATGCTTTTCAGCTAATTTACTTACTAATAAAAATTGAGGAAGGTTTGTATCTTGATATTCATCAACTAATATATATTTCCACTTTTTCTGATATGAAGATAATATTCTTGGATGTTTTTCAAACAACTTAAGAGGCAATAATAAAAGATCATCAAAATCTACGGCGTTATTATCACGTAATGCTTTTTGATAAGCAGGATATACTTCGGCTAATTTTTTATCTGCGACCGTCCTCGCTTTTTGATCAATTTCATCCTGTGAAATCATATGGTTTTTAAATAAGCTGATGTGAGATGCAACTCCTTTGGGAGTTATTATTGTTTTAGAAATATTGAGTTTTTCTAAAGTAATTCTTAATAAATCAAGTTGGTCTGCCCTATCGTATATCACAAAATCGTTTGTATATCCTAAATGATGTATATTTTTATGTAATATTCGAGCACAAATTGCATGAAAAGTCCCAATAGCAATATCAGTTTGGGGATTGTCGAGCAATTTGTTGATTCTCGACCGCATCTCTAGGGCAGCTTTATTTGTAAATGTTACTGC
>JAUXHY010000129.1 GCA_030621275.1 bacterium
AACAATATATTGGAAAAGAAAAAGATAAAAATTCAAAAGAATATAACTATTGATAAATTAATTGATGAAATTGCAACTCTCTTTCTTGCATTATCAAGTGGTTTGGATATCAATCGAATAGGATTGGCAGTTCCTAGTTCAGTTCAATTTGAATCGGGTATTGCTTCTTTTCTTCCGGCTTACGGATGGAAAAATGTTCCATTTAAGCAACTAATTGAATCAAAAATCAATGTTGATGTTAATTTAGACAATGACGTTAATATGGCTACATTAGCTGAATACAAAATGGGAGCAGGTATTGGGGTTAATTCCTTATATACGTTCTATCCGGGAACAGGAATCGGCGGTGGTTATGTAGCAGATGCGAAATTAGTTCGTGGTCATAATGGAACTGCAGGAGAAGTTGGGCATATGGTCATTGAGGTTAACGGAGCAGAGTGTAAATGTGGACAACGCGGATGTTTAGAGACTATCGTAAGTAATACAGGTTTTCGAAGATTACTTAATGAAGCAAGATTGAAGAATCATTCATCTAAACTTTTTAAGATCAAAGATATTACTAGTAATGATATTGTTAATGCATGGGAATCAGGAGATTTAACAGTTAAAAATATATTGAGGTATCAAGCAAAAGTATTAGGCATCGCTGTTGCGAATATAGTCAATATTACAGGTGTAGAAAGAATATTAATCGGTGGACAAATTTATCATTTGTTTAAAGATGAATTATTACCGATTGTGAAAGAAACAGCAACCAAACATGCAATTGGTAATGGTATGAAAGATGTGGATATATTGCTAAACAAATTAGGTCCCGAAGCACCTGCATTAGGAGCAACCTTATTGTGATTCTAATTTATTCCGAAAAAGTAGACGAGTGGTATTTCCACTTGTTTTGCCCACGCGGCCTCGTTGTGTTCCGCTCCTTCAAAGATTTTATATATTAAATTTTTAAAACTATTAGATTTTAGAACATCCACCATATCAGTAATAGCAGGTTGTAATTCTGCTTCTAAACCGACTGAGCCATTTAATATAACTAATTTAATTGATTCCTGATGTTTGGGTTTTTTTGTCCGTTTAACAATTTCTTTATTGTCAACTAGAAAAGCAGGTGATAAACATCCTGCCATCGAAAAAATATCAGGATACTCCCAAGCCAGATGAAATGATATTATACCTCCCATAGAGGAACCCATTACGGCAGTACTACCGGGGTCTGTTAATGTGTGATAAGTTGAATCGATGAATGGTTTTACAGTGTCTATTAAAAATCTACTATATTTTTCACCATTTTGCTTTGGACTAAATTCTGATGTTCTATCATCGGTACAATTTATTCCGACCATTATGATTTCTTTTATTTTTTCTTCTTCGATCAATTTTGTGACCGTTTCATCAAGTTGCCAATCAACTCCTAAATATGATGTAGATGGATCAAATACATTTTGACCGTCATGTAAATATAACACAGGATATTTTTCCCCATTATTTTCAGAATAACTAGGCGGTAACCATACAATTATATCTCTGTGATTATTTAATTGAGGTGAGTAAAACTCTCGATGATAGATTATATTGCCAGTAATTGTACTTTCAGGTACGTTTTCATCTCTCCATTTTGAAATAGTATGGTTAATTGTTGTGTCCTGTTTGACAATAATAAAATAGTTATTTGGAATACGATTATCATGAGTAAGTGCCTCTGTCCTCCAAGAACCACGCGTTATTTTATATTCAATATTTGTATTGATAGGTAGCTTGATGGAAATAGAATATTCATTGTCATTTATTTTCTGTAATGGTATCTCTGTCGGATTCCAATTGCCTAACTGAGGTAAATTCCCTGTAATTGTGACTAGATCAGTTGTATCAGGAACTTGAACTAAAAAAGTAACATTGGAAGTATTGCATCCAAAAGTCACTAAAATTAAAAAAATAATTATCAATGTATTTTTCATAATAAAAATAATAAAAAAACGGGTGCAGAAAACTACACCCGTTTTTATTTATTAGGAATAAATCCTTATTTCATCATTGTCATTTTTTTGACTTGATGGAAATATTCGCCGGCATCTAACTCAAATAAATAGGTACCACTTGGAACTTGATTCCCATTAAGATCTAATCCATTCCATGTTGCTGTATAATTACCGGGTTGAGCATAGCTGTTATATATAGTTGCTACTCTTTCTCCAAGTAAGTTATAAACATTCAATTTAACGTCTGCACCGATGGGTAGTTTAAACTCAACAGTGGTTGTTGGATTGAATGGGTTTGGATAGTTATCACCTAAACTAAATTGATGTGGTAATGCACCACCAGTCAATTCAACTTCTAAATTGGGTGAGTTTGTATCATAATCCCATGCGTTATAGAAGTTTGGATCAATAGAACCAAAAGCACTGAAAATGGTAGTATTGGATATATCTGATGTAAGATTTTCAATGTGATTATTGCCATATCCACCTTCATTATCTCCACCACCAATTCCAAACTTGAACTCTTGTCCAAGTGTCGTTGCATTTGATTGATAGATGTAAGTATTGGAATAAACTCTATCACCGGCAACAGCATCGAAATCAGTTGCACCATCATCATACATTTTTTTGTATTCAGTTTGTGCAAGTGTTCCGCCCCAAGTTGTCCATGCTTCAGTCTGTATTTGGTCAACAGTTGCTGGACCATTCATAAATACACCTAATGCATCAATTTGATCTGTGGTAGTAATATCAATATCTCCCTGAATATCTTCTAATGTAGATCCTGCTTCCACTTGAGCATATGCTGGTCTCAAATCTAGTATATATGTCCATTGAATAATATTATCATCTCCACAACCGGCACAGATCATATTAGCATTTCTAAATTTTGGCATCCTCCGAGGAGATACATTAGATGCAGCATTATCATTAATAGTATATGGAGCGTAATTACCGGCAACTGAGGTTACTTTACCAACGGCAGTAACACCTGAAAGATCATCTAACCTACGTTCAGCTAAAGATACATCAGTGCCTTCATAATTAAAGTTATAGAAAATTTCTCTATACTCTGTATCATTTACAACTCTGTAGTATTGATAAAATATTCCATCTGTAGCTAAATCAACACCAACATTTGGTATTGTAACGGAATAAACTGTACCGAATCCGGCTAACAGTTCATCAGTGCGAACACTTAGTTGTGTACCGCCATAACCCCATCTAACTAAGAGCTGATCACCTTGCTCAAATCCACTTGCTGCGATTGCAGCAGAAACATCAGTTGTAAAAGTTAAACTTTCTAACTCATCAGTAGCTTCAAACGGTTTGGGCATTACATCATTATAATATACCCATTGTATTGTTGTATCTTGAGTTACATTAATTACTCTGTTATCAATGCTTTCATGCGTACCTGACCAATCACCCAATGTGTATTTATATTGTACTTCTACAGGTACTTCAGCAACAGCATTGCCACGCCAATGATAATTGTAATAGCTAGATTCACCTTCACGATTCATTACAATAGAATGTGACCATCCTTCGAGTGAGCCTGCCATATGTACCTGTTGTGTCGCAGGATTAAAGTCTGTATTTGTTGACATATTTATTCTAAAATATACATCAAGTGAATCAGCTACATCCACAAATGGGGCAGTCTCTGAATTTACATACTCAACTAAAAGTACAGTATCTTCAGTTGGGACAGTTAATATACGGTTTGGTGTTCCTTCCCAACTGGAAGTCACTGTACCATCAAGATTTAATACATTAAAACCGAACTTATATTGTTTTTCTGTTCCGATTGTTGCTTCCGGAAATGTTACTGCTAATTCCCAATAATCTCCACCAACGCTCATCATCGGGTCAGCACCGGGTGTCCAATTGGCACCTGATGTGTATTCCTGAACTTCTCCACGAAGATCCACGCCTGTAAGACCGGCTCCTCCGGGAGTTACATCGGAAGTATCGGTAATACCTTGTACTGTGGAAGTATTAGCACGAAAAGTAACATTTACTTGGGAATAGGCAAATGTTACAAATAGAGCTAATACAACGATTAACATTTTTTTCATTAATTAATACTCCTTTTTGTTATTAATTCTTATTAGTAACTCATAAGTGAGATACTAATACTAAAAATTAAGTTTTTTTATTCTTTTTACAAAGAGAAATCATATTAACATCAATCTTAAAAACTTAACGATAATCCCCAATGTGGAATATATCCAAATCGTCCAAAATCTTGGACTGCATAATCCACCATAATTCCAAAACCACTCACAAAAGCTTTCGCACCAATACCGGCAGTTAAACCCTCTTCACTTGCTGAATCACCAATGGATTTATATCCTGCACGTAAGAATACCCGTTCCAAGAAACCAGCTTCCATCCCAAAATTGACCGATTCAACATCGTCACTTGGCATAAAGAAATCGCTTGCTAATGTTAAACGAACTGCGTCTGTTTTTATTACATCTGAGGAAATTCCAACTCTGAAAAATAATGGTAAAGGCCATGCATCGGTTTTTAATTTTGCAACAATGGTTTCATTATGACCGCTATTATCAGGATCGAGATCTATTTTATGGAAAAGGTCTTTACCGTCCATTGTCATATCGGAACCGAAATTGGAAATGCTCATACCGATTCTGAAAGCTTCGCTTAGTGATTGATATAATAATCCGACATCCAAAGCAACTGATGAAGCACTTTCGTTGTGAATTTTTTGACTGATATATTTTAATGAACCACCCATCGAAAATCTGTTTGTAAGATTCCGAGAGTAGGATAGTCCGGTTACCAAATCAGAAGCCTTCCAATATAAATCGGTACCGGAATGATTATATAAATCAGTTATCAACTCATCGCCATAGTCTAATTGTGTAAAAAATATTCCCACGGCATTAGATTGATTTATTTTTAGCACTGCCGCTAAAAGGTTAACATTTGTATCTACGAGCCAATTA
>JAUXHY010000172.1 GCA_030621275.1 bacterium
GAGAAGAAGAAGGTAACTCAAAAAACAATAGAAATAATGAATAATAACAAAGTTCTTTCAGATGCTGATTATATAATAGTTACAACAGGTGAAACACGAGCAGTAAATACAACCGCTTGGGCGAGAAATAGTTTAAAAAATGGTGGTAAAATTAGTTCAAATTCAATACGCGGAATTTGGGAATTAACTGAAAAAGGTATTATAGAAGCAAAGACAATTGTAATATAAAAAAGGCGATTTATTAAATCGCCTTTTTTATATATTATATTTGAAATTAACCTAAATATTTCCTTAGCATTTTACTACGTGATTTATGTCCTAAGCGTTGAATTGCCTTAGCTTTGATCTGCCTTACACGCTCGCGAGTCAAACTGAATTCTTCTCCAATCTCGTTAAGTGTTAAAGCACTCTCACGATTAATACCATAATACATTTCAATGACGGAACGTTCCCTGTCCGCTAAAGTATCTAAAGATGCCATTACGTCTTCTTTCATTGATTCACGCATCAATTTATCATCGGGACTAACATCATGCGTATCCTCGAGAACATCCATTAAAGAATTATCTTCACCATCCTGAAATGGTGTATCTAATGAGCTATGCCGACGTGAGTATTGCATTGCATTAACAACTTCATCCGGTGTCATTTCTAACTGGTGACTAATTTCGTTAGCTTTCGGTTGGCGCTCGATCTCTGCTTCAAGTTTTTCTGCTACTCGGGTAATTTTTGTGATAGTTCCTACACGGTTTAACGGTAAACGGATCAATCGAGCTTGCTCGGCAAGTGCTTGTAATATTGACTGACGAATCCACCAAACTGCATATGAAATAAATTTAAATCCGCGCGAATGATCAAATCGCTTTGCGGCTTTAATTAAACCAAGATTCCCCTCGTTAATCAAATCAGCTAAGGATAAGCCGTTACCCTGATATTTTTTTGCTACGGAAACAACAAATCTCAAATTTGATTCAATCAATTCTGTCATCGCCAAATCGTCATCTTTTTGAATGCGAATTGCCAATTCCACTTCGCGTTCCGGTGGTAATGGCTCATATCTCCCAATTTCAGAAAGATACAAACTAATACTACGATTTGATCCTGAAGTTATTTTTATTGGTTTTGCTTTTTTCACCAAATCCTTTCCTCCAAAACTATTAAAATTTGAACGTAATCGTCTGATTATAAAATTATCACAGATTTAAAGATACTAATTATCAATCATTTAGTTCAATTGCTTTGTTAATGCACAAATATTAGTTAAGTTACTTAAATAATATTCTTTATTCATTGATATTCACATTTTTTCTTAATGTTTTTACTGCACTGCGATGTTTTTTTCCCTGTAAGCGTTTTTCCTTTGCCGCTCTAGTCGGTTTTGTCTTTTTACGTCTTTTAGGTTTTTCAGTTGATTTTTTTATCATTTCAACCAATCTGTTTAACGCCTCATCCCTATTTCGGTTCTGTGTTCTGTACTCTCGTGAATCAATTATTAATACTCCGCCATCTGTCATTTTTTTTCCGGCAATTTTTATCAGTCGTAATTTTACATCTTCCGGTAAGTTAGGAGAATTAACTACGTCAAAACGCAACTGTACTGCTGTAGCCACTTTATTTACATTTTGCCCTCCTGGACCGGATGCCCGTACAAAATCTTCCTGTATTTCTGCTTCGGAGATACTTATTCTATCAGTAATGTAAATCATAATATTATTTCGGGGAGTTGCACCAATCGTTGCTTAGATGCAGATTAAGGTAAATCGTTACAAAATATATCGTAATTTCAATTATAAAATACTACTATATATTTTTCTTAATAAGAGAGAATTATTATGCTTGAAAACTTGGTTTATATATCCACACTTTTAGTAGCTGGTGCGACTATGTTCCTAGTATGGCTGACCGCAAGATATGTTAGACTAACGAAAGAAATGGTAGATGAAATGAGAGTCAATCGTGAGCCCTCTGTTTTTGTAGATTTGGAAATAGCTGAAAGAGGCGTAAAATATTCTATTGGAAATTTAAGTCCATCCCCTGCAATTAATGTAAAAGTAGAATTAGTTTGTGTTAATATACCGTGGCTTATAACTGAAAAAAACAATAATCCTTTTTCAAAAACAATCTCATATATTCCACCAAATAGAACATATCAATATCAAGGAGGACCTATAAAACGTAATGAAATTGATAAAAATAGTACTGGGGAATTCCATTTTAAAATCAGCTATATAAATGAAAACAATAAAAAATATAATAGAGAAATAATTTATAATTTAAATCAATACTCTGAACTACTATATTCAACATTCCATGATCCAATTCATTATGTTGCACAAGCTATTGGTAATCTTGAAAGAAGTAGAAGTCATGAACGAAATATAGACCAACTTAGAAAAAGTATTTACCAACAGGATTCAATGAAAACTAAATTATGCAAATTTTGTGGTGAAAAGATTGCAGAAATTGCAATAAAATGCCCACATTGTTTAGAAATGCAAAAGAAAATTAAATAACAACTTAATCGAGGTAAATTATGTTAAACTATTTAAGATCCGCTGCAAAAAAAATGTTTATCGATTTTAATGAATCTAAAAGCATCAATCACAATGTAGTTAAGGGAACTACCAGAGAAAATATTATTGTTAGAAATTTTCTAAATCCATATATCCCTAAAAAATATTCTATTGACAGTGGAGTAATCGTTGACATCAACAATCAACAAAGTAAACAGCAAGACATTGTAATTTATGATGAATTTTACTCACCGGTATTGAAGGACCTTGACTCTAACAAACTTTTTTTTCCTGAATCGGTCTTTACAGTAATTGAAGCAAAATCAAATCTCAATAAAATAGATATTAATGATATAATTGAGAAAAGTGTCAGTGTAAGAAAATTAACCAAATCATTCAAAGACAAGATAGTGATATCGCCAGAATTAATTATTAGATCAATAGTTACCCCCATTCAGTGTATTGGAATAGCATTTGAATCCAAAAAAACACTGGAAGGATTGAGAATTGATTTTAGAGAAGCGAAAAATAGTATTAAGTATTCAGAATCACTCAGTTTTATTGCAGTATTAAATGGTAAAAATGATGAAACAGGAATTTTATTACATTGCAATAAACATAATCTAAATCAAATAGAACTTATTCCAAATACTGACTCAAAAATTGGTTTGTTAAAATTTAAAGACCCAGGAGAAACATTATTATTCGTTTATTTAATGATTATGGAACATTTACATAATTCTGGAATAATTTATCCAACACCTGACTATCATAAATATGCTAAAAACTATGGTTTGAGTGATTTTGAGATTTCAATAGCCAGCGAGGACCAAAAAGGTGCAATAATTCATCCAGATGGTAAACCCGTTAAGGTTGACATGATTAAACGAATGTCTGATTTAACAAAAAAGTTATACAGTGATGGTCTAACATTACACGAATTTGCGGAATTTTTCACAGATATTGTTAAGCTTCCTTCAGGTGATGTAATTACAAAAGATACAACAAAATTTTATGTAAATGGTAAATGCTTAACATATACAACTCCTCGTTTATTACATGAAGCTGCTCAAAGATTTATTAATAAGGCAAATACTGTAACAGATCGAACAAATTTAGAAAAAGTACAAACTCTTTTTAATGAAATTAAACCTAAAGATTTAAAAGTCGAGATGAGATAATAGGTAGCATAAATATGCTTGAACAAATACATTTTCTCCTTACTTACGCCTGTAATTACAATTGGAAAGAAAAATGAATAAAATATTATTAGTATTTATAATCTTGATTATTTCAAACAATCCATTAACTGCTCAAAATAATCAGAGCAACCAAAAATTTGGAAACCTAACGATAGTTCTTAACGATCTTAAGAATAACAAAGGCGATGTTAAAATCGGGTTGTTCAATTCAAAA
>JAUXHY010000174.1 GCA_030621275.1 bacterium
TGTATCATTTTCATTTTAGAGCTGGCAAAGTGGAAATGTGGTATATCTAAATCGCATGTTGTGTAAACACTTTGTTTCATATAAAAAATCTTTTTGTCTTCATTACGAATATCAGAACTAGTATAGTATCCATCTTCAGCTTTGGTTTTCCCGTGTAATATTTTACCGCGCTGTGTTTGTAGATTATATTTCATTGCATCGCCATACATCGGTTCCTGTCCACCCTCTTTTATTGTAGGTTTTATTTCGCGTAATGTTGAGTCAGTAATGGTTTTTGGTAAAGCCTCTAAGATGTTAGTTTTCCAATTGACTCCAATAAATCCGGCAGTTAGTGTCATATCGGTGTAATCTACTTGAGCATTACCAATTAAATGAGTTGTTTCATCAGGAATTTGATAGTCAATATTGTTGGCAGAATAGCGTATTGTATTATCTAAGCTTTTGTTAGTTGAGTCCGGTGTGTAGGTTCCGCGTGCACCACCCGACACATAAATCTGTTGCAATTCCTGACCAGTAAATTGTAATGAAATTGTATCACCGGAAGTCACGTTTACACCTTGATATATTGAATCATTGAAAACGTGATAAAGGGATGTCGCCATACCTTCTAAGCGTATTGAATCGAGTTCCCCTTCAATAAAATATGCTTTAAGTATTTTACTCGTCATATCATCACTATATTCACCTATTGTTTCATTATTGTGGATTGATAACGCTTTTGCACCAGAAGGAATGAATAAGTATTGTAATTCTTCGTCTTTAAAATGAGAAATTATCTCATCACCGGATAAAACCTCCTCATCAGAAGTTATTTTTGGATTAACAGTTAGTTCTGAAATCTCGGTTTCGAGATCATAAAATGCTCTGCCACAGGTAATTATTCTATCATCACTTGTAATAATAACGTTACCGCGCGCAGTATAACTTGCTGATTCTTTTCCTATAGGCTTTGAGTAATCTAAAGTATCTGCAGTTATTTTTTGATTATTTTGAATTAATTTCGCTTTACCGATGGCTTTGCCGCTATCGATTTTAGTAAAATAAATTATTGATTTGGAGATAAGATCAAGATCGTTATCCCAAACGTGGGCATTGCCACTAGCGATTATCTTATCTTCCGAAGAAATGAAATTCAAAGTATCAGCAGTGATGGTAACGCTATCTTTTTCTGCTTTAGCGTTACCGATTAAAAAACCCTGTCCGGTTTTTTCAGTGTAATGGGCTAAATCACAAGATAGAGTTAACTCTCCTTTTTGAAAAATAACATCTCCAGTTAAAATTTGAACTGTGGTACCGTTTTGAATTACATTTTCTAGAACATCAGCTTGGACTAAATGTAATCGTTCATCAGCAAGTAGATAAAGTGGTAATAATAGTAATAAAAGTTTTAAACGCATTATTTATTGAATCTTGATGGCCACAATTTTGATAATCGTTCGGAAATATATTTTTCATAACCCAATTTAGATGGACTATAAAAAGATTCAGTTACATTTTCCGGGTAATAATTTGCATCAACAAAATGTTCCGGATGATCATGTGGATATTCGTATTTCTTTCCATAATCTAATTTTTTCATGAGCTGTGTGGGTGCATTTCGTAAATGTATTGGGACTGACGCAATTCCATTTTCTTTGAGAACCCGCCGGGCGTTTTCAATTGCCATATAGGAGGCGTTGGATTTTTGTGCGGAGGCCAAATAAGTTGTTACTTGCGCAAGCGTAATTGCCGCTTCCGGCATACCGATCATATGTACTGCTTGGAATCCTGCAGTTGCGATGGATAAGCCTTGAGGATCGGCATTGCCAACGTCTTCCGATGCTAAAATAACTAAACGCCGTGCGATGAATTCCGGCTTTTCGCCGCCTTCTAACATAGTTGCTAACCAATAAATTGATGCATCAGGATCACTCCCGCGCACCGATTTAATAAATGCACTGATAGTATCATAATGATAGTCACCGGTTTTATCATATAACTGTGTTCGCTTTTGCAGGGCTTCGTTTAAAATTGAAGTAGTAACAACACCTTTTCCGTGTATCAAACTTATAGATATTTCTAACGCATTGAGCATTTTACGCGCATCGCCACCGGCAGATTGAATTAATTGTGTTTTAACATTATCTGATAATTCAATTTCATTTTTTTGCAGAATGATATCTGTATCGAATGCATTGTCTAAAATAGATTTAAGTGATTTCTCTGATAATGGTTTTAAAACCAATACACGGCAGCGCGAAAGCAATGGGCTAATAACTTCGAACGACGGGTTTTCGGTAGTTGCACCAATTAAAGTTATAGTTCCATTTTCTACAGCGTGCAATAACGCATCTTGCTGTGATTTACTAAAACGATGAATTTCATCAATAAATAAAATTGTGATTGCACCAATATCTAAATTACTTTTAGCAATTTCTATGATTTTGCGTAATTCTTTTACACCGCTTGATACAGCTGATATCTCATGAATATTTGCATTCGTCGATTTTGCAATTATCCGTGCCAAAGTTGTTTTACCGGAACCGGGCGGTCCCCAAAATATCATCGAAAACGGTTTCTGCGATTTGGACAACAACGACAGAATTTTATCATTGCCGACCAAATGTTCCTGTCCTACGAAATCATCGATAGTTTGCGGACGTAATCTATCGGCCAAAGGCGGTAAATGTTGATTGAATATTGACTTAGTTGTGTTCATTCCATCAATTTACATAAAACAAAGCAGTAGATAGTAAATTTTAATTACGGTAATTTACTGAAAAGGAAATGAGTAGCATATGCAAAAAAGAATGATAAATATAGCCATGATCGGAGTAATGCTAATGGCATTTTTAACGGTTTTTGGTTGCAACGAAAAAAAAGAGGGTAAAATGGTAAATGGTATGTTGATCGTCGATAATGTGGTCGGCGAGGGTTTAGAGGCAGAAAAATTTGATATTCTTACGGTTCACTATACCGGAAAATTGGAAGATGGGACTGTATTTGATTCATCTAAAAATCCGGGACGTGATCCATTCCCAGTAACAATTGGTATAGGTCAAGTAATTAAAGGATGGGATGAAGGAATCGTCGGAATGAAAGTAGGGGGAACCCGCACACTTACAATTCCGCCTGAAATGGGTTATGGTGCGCGTGGCGCAGGAAATGTGATTCCGCCGAATGCCACATTAATATTTGAAGTGGAATTATTGGAAGTAGATAAAGCCGAAAATTAATTGTTATGAGTAGAGACGTAAAATTTTACGTCTCTACATATTTAGATATAAAAAAAGCCCCACAGAATGCGGGGCTTTTTCATATTTAGTGATTTTTGACTAAATGGATGTTACTTTCGATGCAGCTTCGCCTTTTTCGGTCTTAATTACTTCAAATTCAACTTTTGCGTTTTCTTTTAAAGTTTTAAAACCACCTTCTGACTGAATTTCATTGAAATGTACGAAAAGGTCATCGCCGCCTTCACGACTGATAAATCCAAAACCTTTTTTGTCATTAAACCATTTTACAGTTCCTGTTTCACGTTTTGCCATGTTACTTTTTCCTAATTGATTATTAAATTTTGTCCAGAGTTCTGATTGGAGTATAGAGGGTACTTCTATTTAAGATTTGCTATAATGATAAATCGTTTCTGCATCTAAATCCTTGTCACAACAACTGACAACTTGCGCGAGATTACAACGATAATATTAAAATAACAATAATTCTTTAATAATATTAAATTTAAAGCAAATTAAAGAATTAATGCTATTTTTGAGCCACCGAGAGGATTTGAACCCCCGACCCGTTCATTACGAATGAACTGCTCTACCAACTGAGCTACGGTGGCATAACTATCTAAAATTAGCGAGTGAAAATACGATGATTCAAAATTATTTTAAAATGCAAACTTAGGAGTTTC
>JAUXHY010000217.1 GCA_030621275.1 bacterium
GTTTTTTATTTTATTCAGAAAATATCTGCTTGAGCAGATGCAGAAATACAAAATATGGATATTTTTGATTCTATTCATGTCGATATGGTTTGCTGAATTTCTATATAAATATTTTTTACTACAATACGGGATTGTTTTATAGAGTAAATATATAGTGGAACAGTTAGTGTTTTTTATCGTTGAAATCAAACAGAACTTGTCTTGATTTCATACTAGAGTAATTGTTGACTGCCAGTTAATGAAAGGGTAATTTTGCCCGCTTGTTTTACGTCGGTATTAAATCAAAGCTATGAATACAAAAGAGTTAAGAGAATTAATTATTAAAAATGCAAACTTACCTGAGCATATCGCAATTATTATGGATGGCAACGGTCGCTGGGCGAAACAGCGGTCTCTTCCACGATTTGCAGGACATCGGGAAGGGATTAATTCCGTTAGAGAAATAACGCGCATTTGTGGAGAAATCGGAATTAAACATTTAACATTATATACTTTTTCAAAAGAAAATTGGGCACGCCCTCAAACTGAAGTATCAGCACTGATGAAATTGTTACTAACGTCGATTAGAAAAGAAATAAAAAATCTAGACAAAAACAATGTAAAGCTCACAACAATTGGTGCTTTTGAAGATTTACCAAAATCTGCAAGAAAAGGAATTGAGGAAGGAATAGAAATCACCAAAGACAACACAGGATTAAATTTAAATTTGGCGCTTAGTTATGGAAGCAGACAGGAAATAATGCAAGCCATACAGCATATTGCCAAAATGGTAGATTTAGGCAAATTAAAGGCTGATGACATTAGCCAGGAACATTTCGAGAATTTACTTTACACTAACAATATGCCTGACCCTGATTTATTAATTCGTACAGGTGGTGAATTTAGAGTAAGTAATTTTTTATTATGGCAGATTGCCTACACGGAAATTTATGTAACGGATGCGTATTGGCCTGCTTTCCGCGAAAAAGAATTACTTGAAGCAATCGTAGAATTTCAGTCCAGAGAACGCAGATTTGGAAAAATAGCAGAATAATATTTTATGAAGAAATTTTTACTACCATCACTATTAACATTATTATTAATTAATACAATTTTTGCTCAGTCCCAACAGGAAATTAAGTTAAAGGGTATTGAGGTTGAAGGAAACACTTTAACCAATTCAGATGTAATAATTTTTACTTCTGGATTAAAAGAAGGTAATATTTTAAAAGCCGGTGATTTTTCACGTGGCGTCCAACAGTTATGGAAATCAAATCTTTTTAATGATATTCAAATTTATGTTAATGATGAATCAGAAGAAGGAATCTTTATCAGGATTGAAGTTGTTGAGGCTCCGGTGTTGGGTGAAATAATCATAACTGGTGATAAAAAAGTGAGCAAAACCAAAATTAAGGAAGCAATCGGTTTACGAACCGGGCAAAGAATTCCTGAATTTCAAATAGAAGCCGGAAAATCAAAAGTATTAGATTTATATTCAGAAGATGGATTTTTATTAGCAACCATTGATGTAACAACAGAAAAGATAAATGGAGATTCTTCTGTTACTAATCAAAAAATAATTGCTAATACACGTAATTTACGATTTAATATTAAAGAAGGGCACAAGGTGAAAATTGGTGCTATTAATTTTGTCGGAAATGAGAGTATTTCCGACGGGAGACTGCGTAGAGCACTTAAAGAAACAAAGCAGCAGCGCTGGTATTTTTTCTGGCGTTCTTCGTTTGATGAAAATAAATTTCAAGATGATAAAGAAAAACTGAAAGCATTGTATCAAAAACGGGGTTACCGAGATGCAATGATAGTTACTGATTCTACTTCCTATAGCGCTGACAAAAAGAAAATGAATATATACTTGACGGTAAATGAGGGACCAAAATATTATTATCGCAATTTTAACTGGGATGGAAATGAATTATATACCGACAAACAATTAAATAGTGCATTAGGGATTTCTAGCGGTGATGCCTATAATGAAGAGGATCTTCAGAAAGGACTTTATGAGCGTGCCCAATCCCTATATATGGATAAGGGATATATCTACAGCAATATAATACCGGAAATTTCTCCGGTTGGAAAAGATTCAATTGATATAAATTTATCCGTAATTGAAAATCAAAAAGTTTATGTAAGAAATGTCAATATTTCAGGTAATACAAGAACACGAGAGAACGTAATTCGCCGTGAGTTAAAATTATATCCCGGAGATGTATTCAGCAGACAAAAATTAATTCGTAGTCAGCGTGAGGTATGGATATTAAATTATTTCGGGAATGTTGTCCCTGATGTAATACCGGTCGACGATGAAAATGTAGATTTAGAAATAACAGTTGAAGAAAAATCTTCTGAGCGCGCAAATTTAAATGTTGGATACACAAAAGAATATGGAATGACGGGCGGAGGAGGAATTGAATTCATGAATTTTCGAGGTATGGGACAACGATTTGTATTAAGTGCATCAACAGGACTTTCTGGAGGTTCTACTTATGACTACTATGGAGGTGAGAGATCAAAATATAATTCATTTAGTTTGAGTTTTACCGATCCCATGATCTATGATACTCCTAATCTTGTTGGCGGCTCATTGTTCTATTCGTTCCGTGGCGCATCTACACAATATTATTATCCATTAGATTTAACAGTAATGGGTGGTTCAATAATGTGGGGTCGCAGATTTCGGTGGCCCGATGATTTCTTCAGGGGGCAATGGGGATTTCAGGTTACCAAAAAAGTTTATAATGGTACAGAGGAAGATTTAAATCTCTATACCGGTGGATTGGAACACTCTATTGGAGTAAATATTTCGCAGACAATTACCCGGGACAGTCGGGATAGACCGGAATTTACTACTTCGGGCTCTCGGATGATTTGGAGAACTACAGTTTCTGGAGGAATACTTGGTGGAAATGAGGATTTTCATAAACATTTATTGAATTTAGAATGGTACACGCCACTTGTTAGTAAATTTGTGTTAGTAAACTCTTTTAAAATGGGTATTATTGAGAAAATAACTACAAAGAATGATTCATCGTCCATTATTCCTTATGATGAAAGATTTATAATGGGGGGCAATGGTATTCCGTACGGTAATATGCTTCGTGGTTATGACGATAATGCAATTGGACCTATATCAACTACAGGTAGTCCTATAGGTGGAAATTCAATTTTAAGATTTTCTACAGAATTACGCTTTCCATTGTCGGAAAATCCGGTAATTTATGCACTCGCATTT
>JAUXHY010000030.1 GCA_030621275.1 bacterium
GTTATTAAAACGATTAGTAGTTTCAAAACAAAAAAACCTTCTAGCAGTTGAAATCAAAAAATGTGGTCAGGAGGAGGTTAAAGTCATTGAAGGTGAAAATAATCGTATTGTTGCAATAGGGAAAAAATTAATAGAGGAAAATTCGTTAGGAGAATTTATCGGTGTAGCAAAATTTTCACATGAGTTTATGAAAGAGTTTTTTATTTCCTTAGATAATCTCATATCTGCGGGTGGTAAATCGGATTATTTTGAAGCTGCGATTGATCCACTGTTATCAAAAAATGCACTGTATTATGAAGATGTAACAGATCTGCCAAGTAAAGAAATCGATTTTTTAGAAGATTTTGAAGCAGCAAAATTTTTAGTAGATAGTATTTTCTATAAATGACAATTCCAACATTAAAAAATCTAAAAAAAACTGTTCAAAAGGAAGTTGAACCTGAACCATATGCAAAATTTGTAGTAAGACCAATTTCCATTTTATTTACATGGTTATTTGTTCGAACACCAATTTCAGCAAACCAAGTAACAATTCTTCAAGAGATTCTGGGAGTAATTGGAGCAATCCTTTTTGGTTTTGGAAGATTCGTATTGGGATCTTTGTTTTTACAACTTGGATATATCTTAGATTGTAGTGATGGCGAAGTTGCGAGATGGAAGAATCAACAGAGTGAAAGTGGAAAATTCTTAGACTTAATTGGACATATGATAGTAATACCATTTTATTATTTTGGATTAGGGTTAGGAATATTTTTAGAGACGGGGCAGGTCCTAACGCTTATTGCGGGATTCTTAGCTGCCTTGTTTACAATAAAAACTGAAAAAATCATTTCATCAACTAATAGTGACTTGGATATCAAAAGACGAGGATTTATTCAATCCCTTTTTCGTTATCCGGATTCAATGAATGTGATAACGATCTTAGCAATTATAGATTGGTTCTTTAAATCAAATTTATTATTCTATTGCATAATTATTTACGGAATCGGTATGACCGTAGGGAGGATGCAACAAATCTATAAGACGTTCTATTCAATAAAAAACTGATATTTTCAACTGTCTAATTCGATAAAAAAATAGTGGATAAATAAATCCTGTTTCACTCGTTTTATATTATTGAATACTGTTAAATTTTGCTATTAAATTTTTAAAAATATTTCCAAAAAGATGATATTATGATAAACAAGAAAGATGCTTTAGAATATCATTCCACTGGTCGTGTTGAAAAAAATAGAAGTAGTGGTAACCAAACCTTGTATTATATAAAGATACTTATCAGCTGACTATAGACGAATGGTTGCAGAATTATTAGATGAAATAAAGTGTTTTTTTGATATTGAAAAATTTAAACTGAATTAGAGATATATAATAAAAGGAATAAAAATGGAAAAAATCAACTTAAATCTTGATAATCTGGATGAAGTTTTTCCGGAAGAATTTTCGCAAGAGCAAATTGCAAAAGCAAAAACATTATTTTTAAAGAAATTAGCTGAAAAGGCACATAAATTTTATGGAGGGAAAATACAAACTATCCCTAAAGCTCCGGTTCCTGGTTTTAATTGGTTTAACGTTTGGTACACTCCTGGAGTTTCAAAAGTTTCTACAACAATAAGAGAGGATAATGACACCTCGTTTCAACTTTCAAACAGGGGGAATTTTGTTGCCGTTGTGAGTGACTCAACACGTGTTCTCGGGGATGGTGATTGTACTCCTCCGGGGGGATTAGGAGTAATGGAAGGAAAAGCGTTTCTCATGAAATATCTTGGTGGTGTTGATGCCGTAGCACTTTGTGTGGACAGTAAAAATAAAAAAGGCGAAAATGATCCCGAAAAAATTATTGAATTTGTAAAAATGCTTCAACCAAGTTTTGGCGCTATTAATCTGGAAGATATTTCCCAGCCAAATTGTTATAAAGTTTTAGATACTTTACGCGAAGAATGTGATATTCCTGTTTGGCATGATGACGCACAAGGGACAGCATGCGTGACTCTTGCCGGTTTAGTAAATGCCATTAAACTTGCAGGTAAAGAGATTGGTGAAATAAAGATTGCCATGCTTGGAGCAGGGGCTTCCAATACAACTATAGCAAGATTAATCATCGCTGCAGGCGGAAATCCGAAAAATATTGCATTATTTGATTCCAAAGGTGGGCTTCATATTGGCAGGAAAGATATTGAAGGAGACAAAAGATTTTATAGAAAGTGGGAACTTTGTCAAGCCACAAATCCTAATAAAATTGATAAATTTGAAAATGCTTGTGTGGGAGCTGATGTGTTGATTGCATTATCAACTCCGGGTCCCGATGTAGTAAAACCCGAATGGATTAAAACGATGGCTGACAAACCGATTGTGTTTGCTTGTGCAAATCCTGTCCCTGAAATTTATCCCTATGCGGCAAAGGAAGCAGGTGCATTTATTGTAGCAACCGGACGGGGTGATTTTCCCAATCAGGTGAATAATTCAATAGGTTTCCCGGGAATATTGAAAGGCGCCTTAATGGTTAGGGCAAGAAAGGTTACTGATGAAATGGCAATTGCTGCGGCATATTCTTTGGCAAAATATGCTGAAAAGAGAGGAATTGATCCCGAGAATATTGTTCCAACAATGGATGAAGCAGAAGTGTTTCCTGTAGAAGCTGCCGATGTTGCGATGCAGGCAATCAAAGATGGTGTAGCAAGAATTGAAATGACTTGGGACGAAGCATTTGAAAATGCCAAAAAGGATATTAAGTACTCAAGAGATTTGACTAAGAAGTTAACAGAGTTTGGTTTTATTCAATCTGCTCCTCGTGAAATGTTAGAAGAAGCATTGAATTGGTCAATAAAGGAAGTTTCATAATATAATATCGTATTATACACTGAATTTTCACTCAAGTATCTTTGGAGTATTTATTATTTAATATTCGGTATAAGTAATTATCGATATAACAAAAAACCCGATTATCTCGGGTTTTTTGTTATAAAAACTTCTATTTGATTGATTCATAAATAATTGTGAACTTATCAGCTACAGAATAATTTAATTAATGAAATTATGTATAAAAATATTTTAATAGTAATATTCATCTTAGCAGTTTTTGCAAAAGGACAAACTCCGCGATTGCAAAATATGGATATAGCCATTCAGGATAATGGTAAATATCATGCGTGGATATATTTTGTTGATAAAACTAAGAGTGTTGATAAACCAATTATATCACCGAAAACATTAAAAAGACGTAATAAGGTAAATTCAAATAAAGATTACGATTGGTATGATTTGAATCCGTCTGAAATTTATATAAATAAAGTATTAAATACTGGCGCAAAACTCAGGCATCAAAGTAGATGGTTAAACGCGATTTCAATTGAATGTACGGAAAACGAATTAATTGAAATATCTTATATGCCGTTTGTTAAGGATATTCAACCGGTGAATCAATTTCATCGAAAAAATATTGAAGAATTAAAACCAACTAAAAGTTTACAGAAAAGTGGATCAACAAGTGATACTGATTACGGAGCTGCGCAAGAACAATTAGAACAAATCAATGTACATACAGCGCATGATAACGGATTTTATGGTCAGGGTGTAACTGTCTTAATGTTAGATACCGGTTATAATTTAGACCATCCAGTTTTTGATTCGTTAAATGTGATAGTCGAATGGGATGTGATAAACGATGATTCCACTACAAAAAATGAAGATGGTGATCCTTCAGGTCAGCATAATCATGGCACTTCGACATTTTCTGCACTTGGTGGATATGCACCCGGTTCGCTTGTCGGACCGGCATTCAAAGCTGATTTTATTCTGGCAAAAACTGAAATCTTGGATCAAGAAATTCAGATGGAGGAAGATAATTTTGTACGTGCGTTAGAATGGGGTGAATTTCTTGGAGCAGATATTGCTTCATCATCACTCGGTTACACCGACTGGTACGTTTGGGAAAATATGGATGGAAATACCGCCGTTACAACAAAAGCAGTTGATATTGCCGTAAGTAAGGGTATGATATGTGTTACAGCAGCAGGAAACGACAATCTTAATAGTTGGGGACATATTATTGCACCGGCGGATGCCAATGATGTGATATCTGTTGGTGCTGTAGATAATTCAGGTGTAATCGCAGGGTTTAGTTCACGCGGACCTTCCTATGATGGTAGAATCAAACCCGAAGTATGTGCGAGAGGTGTAAGTACTGCTTGTGCGTCCGGTGATGGTGTTTCATATGCTTCTTCAAGTGGTACATCATTATCTACACCATTAGTAGCCGGAGCAGCTGCGGTGTTACTTAGCGCACACCCGACTTGGACACCTATGATGGTACGGGAAGCATTAATGGAAACAGCAAGTCAGGCATATAGTCCTGATACTACTTATGGATATGGTATTATCAATTTATGGGAAGCGATTAATATAGATACATTATTGTTAGATGGTGAAATCTCCCCAGGTCATTTTGAATTGTATCAGAATTACCCTAATCCGTTTAATTCTAATACAACAATAGAATATAATTTGAATCAACGTTCTAACGTAAAGATAAAAATATATGATATTTTAGGTAAGGAAATAATTACTCTAGTCAATAATTTTGAATCACCCGGTAAAAATAGCATTACTTGGAATGGAACAGATAAAACAGGGAATCCTGTCAGTACAGGAGTTTATATTTATAATTTAATATTAGGTGATAAATCATATACAAAAAAAATGTTATTGATTAAATAGATTGATCTATATGAAAATTGCCGGATACGATTTATACCCAATTCTTACTAGTCATTTTAAATTAGACGGTGGTGCTATGTTTGGTATTATTCCCAAAACATTGTGGGAAAGAAAAATGCCATCCGACGGATTAAATCGTATTCAGATGGTCACTCGTTCGTTATTGTTAGTAAGCAAAGATAAACGAATTTTAATTGATACTGGGAATGGTGATAAATGGCAGGAAAAGTTCAAAAAAATATATGAAATTGATACTAAATCGGTTGGATTGGAGTCATCATTATCTGAAGCAGGTTTTACACCGGAAGATATTACTGATGTTATTTGCACTCATTTACATTTTGACCATATTGGCGGGAATACAAAAATTGAAGATGGAAAAATTGTACCATCATTTCCAATTGCAAAATATTGGATGAGTCAGGTTAATTGGAAGATAGCTAATTTACCAAGTGAAAAAGATCAAGGCAGTTTTATGCAGGATGATTGGGCTGTTTTGGCTGAGAATGATATGATAAATTTTGTGAGTGGCACATCACAATTTTTGCCGGATATTGATGTAATCATATCAAACGGGCATACGCCCGGTATGATGCTCCCAGTCATTTCGGATAATAGCAATACGTTAGTTTATGGTGCAGATTTAATTCCAACTTCCGCTCATATTCCATTACCGTGGGTTATGGCGTACGATGTTCAGCCAACTGTGACGATAGAAGAGAAAAAACAATTCTATAATGATGCAGTGGATAATAATTGGATGTTATTTTTCGAGCACGAGCCTGATATCGTAGCTTGTACAATTCAATATGATGGAAAACATTATAAAAAGAAAAATATCATAAAAATTTGATTATCAATAGGAAATAGAAATAACATGACAGACATACTATTATTTGTAAAGAATTTTCGTTTAGGAACAAAGATTTCTGAGACATTAACTGATCAAAATATGTCAGTTAAGTTTGCTGAAGGTGAGCGTTTTGGGTTAGCACAGATCGATGATGATACGAAATTGGTTATCTTAGATTTAGATGATTCGGTATTTCAAACTGTCGCGTTTGTTTCGGGTTTGCGTAATATAAATAAAAAAATGAAAATTGCAGGATATATGAAAGTGATTCATAAGGAAACGTATGATCGCCTAAAATCCGCCGGTTGCGATATTATTTTACCTAAATCATCTTTTGTGAAGAATATTCATACACTTATTGCATAACTCATGACAAAAAATATCGCTGCAGAGCGAGAACGTGCCGCGGAAGTTGTTAAACTATTGAAAGTGGAATATCCTAAAGCACAATGCTCTTTAGATTACAAAACAGAGCATCAATTGTTGGTGGCAACAATTCTATCGGCACAATGTACTGATAAAAGAGTTAACCTGATAACGCCGAATCTTTTTAAAAAATACAAAAATGTAGAAAGTTTTGCCTACTGTGATGTTGAGGAATTATCACAAGATATTCGTTCTGCAGGATATCATAATTCAAAAGCTCGTTCGATACAGGGTTCCGCTTTGAAAATTGTTGAAGAAAATAACGGTCAAGTTCCAAAAAACATAACAGATTTAATTAGCTTACCGGGTGTTGGTAGAAAAACAGCTAATTGCGTATTGGGAGAATGTTTTAATGTTCCGTCAATGGTGATAGATACACACATGATTCGTATCATGAATTTATTGGGATTTATCAATACTAAAAATGTCGCAAAAATGGAATCTGAATTAATGAAAATTTTCGATAAAAAGGATTGGGTAAAGCTAACACACATGATTATTGATCATGGTCGTGCAGTTTGCATCGCAAGACGACCACAGTGTGATAAATGTATATTAGTAGATTTGTGTCCATCCGCTAGTATCTCAAATTAATATCTCTTTTGTCGCCTGCAAGATACTCCTAAATTTTCTATTCATTTAAATTAAGAATAAATAAACATGAGTAATCCATTCATTACAAAGGTATATCATTTTTGTGCTGCACATCAATATGGTCAATCAGACTGGTCTGATGAAAAAAATAAAGAAGTATTTGGTCCGGACGCAAAAATACACGGTCATAATTACAAATTGGAAGTTACAGTTACAGGGAAAATAAATCCCGATACCGGTTTTCTAATAGATTTAGGAGAGTTGTCAAAAATTGTCAATGATTATGTATTAAGCAAAGTAGACCACAGTCAATTTGAAAAGGATTTACCGTATTTTAAAGATAAGCAACCATCTTCAGAAAATTTGGTCATTTTTATTTGGGAAGAAATATCGAAACATCTAAAAAGTGCAAAACTGCATCGCATAAGAATTGTTGAAACACCAACCATATACACAGATTATTACGGATAATGGATTTTAGAAATCGTTTATATGTAATCCTTGGCGGAATTTTTATTGCATCGCTGATAACGTCTAATCTTATTTTCCAAAAATTTTTTACTTGGACGCCATTTGGAATTTATACTTTTGAGTTATCGGTTGGAATTCTACCCTATCCGATTACATTCTTAGTAACAGATTTGATTTCAGAATTATATGGAAAGAAAAAAGCGGACCAAATTGTAATTTCCGGTTTGGTAGCTAGTTTGTTTGTTATGGGTATTGTCCTTATCGCAAATGCGATGCCGCAAACAGCGTGGTCGCCGGTAAATAATGAAACATTCAACAAAGTATTTGGATTATTTGGACCGGCGGTTTTTGCATCAATGGTTGCATATTTAATAGCTCAATTTATTGACATTAGGATTTTCCATTTTTGGAAGAGATTAACGAAAGGGAAACATCTTTGGCTAAGAAATAACGGGTCAACAATTATATCGCAATTTGTTGATACAGCTAGCGTGCTTCTATTACTTTGCATAACGGGAGTAGTAGAGTGGTCACGTTTACCCGGTTTGCTTGAAAATGGATTTATATTTAAAATTATGGTAGCTCTATTAGATACTCCTTTATTCTATTTTGGAGTATGGTATCTTAAGCCAAAAGTTCATGAAGACCCTGATGAAAAAACTTGGGGCTATCATTCATTTAAGGAAGAAGCATTATGACAATTAATACAAAAAATATTGAAGAAATCACGAGTACACTTTTAGAAGAAATTGGTGAAGATATTACCCGAGAGGGTCTTGTAAAAACGCCAAATAGGGTTGCGCGTGCTTGGGAATATTTTTCGCGTG
Source organism: bacterium (assembly GCA_030621275.1). Lineage (GTDB taxonomy): Bacteria > Fidelibacterota > Marinisomatia > Marinisomatales > JAHJCW01 > JAHJCW01. The sequence goes on from JAUXHY010000030.1 coordinate 7,885, forward strand.
GGTATCGCGCTAATATAAATGATGTAATAAACAATGCCATCTTTGAAGATGAAGAATGTTCAGAAATGATAATAGTCCGTGACATCGAATTCTTTAGTATGTGTGAACATCATATGTTGCCATTTTTTGGTAAGGCACATATTGGGTATATACCTAACGAGAAAATAATTGGATTATCAAAAATCCCAAGATTGGTTGATGTGTTTGCAAGACGGTTGCAAGTGCAAGAACGCCTAACACATCAAATTGCTTATACTTTAAAAGATATATTAGATCCGATTGGCGTAGCAGTGATTCTTGAAGGACGGCATCTCTGTATGCAAATGCGTGGTGTCGAAAAACAAAACAGTTTTGCTACTACATCAGCAATGCTTGGAGAATTCCATGATGATGTTGAAACAAGAAACGAATTCCTTAGCATTATTGGACTTAAGAATTTGTAGAGTTCTGTGTCAATTAATATAATCGATTTAGGACAATGCTCTTATAAAATTAGTTTAGAGCAACAAAATGATATTCATTTAAGAGTTTCCGAACAAAAACTTAATGACTCAATTATTTTTGTAGAACATGAACCCGTTTATACTCTTGGTAAAAATGCCAATCAAAATAATATTTTATCTAATTACCCAAAAGATGTGGAGATTTTCAATATTGACCGTGGCGGTGATGTAACCTATCATGGTCCCGGTCAATTAGTTGGATATCCGATAATTAATATAAAAAATCTAAATATGACTATTGGAAGATACGTTCATACATTGGAAGAAATATTGATAAATACATTAAAAGTTTTTGGAATATCAGCTAAACTACGAGATAAATTAATTGGAGTATGGGTCTGTGATGAAAAGATTGCTGCTATTGGTGTTAGGGTGAAAAATGGTGTTGCTATGCACGGATTTGCATTAAACGTGAATACTGATTTATCATATTATGATGGAATTATTCCTTGCGGAATAGATAATTGTAAAGTGACATCTATTAAACAATTATTACATAAGGATATTGAATTAAAACTAGTAAAAGATATTATTATAAAAGAATTTGAGAAATATTTTAATTAAGTAATTGAATGAAAATACCACGTTCAGCAAAACCTCGAATTCAATTATGTATGACCGAAGGTTA
>JAUXHY010000167.1 GCA_030621275.1 bacterium
CCTTTTTTTGCGAACTTTGTATTATTTATAAGGGTTTTAATATTCATTTTATATATGGTTTTTATGTAATAAAACTTTCTAAATGTTGAAATAGGGTAGAGCGAATAATATATTATTTATAAGGTTGCCTTATGATTTATTTCTCTGATTAAATCTAATCCTTCGAATAATTTAATGAAACACTTCTTTTATTCTAATCGTTATTATCAAGTAAATTACATCAAATTCAGTTTGCAATTATTGCTAATTATCTTGTGCAACAAGCAGAAAAAATATTAATTGAGAATGTAAAACATTCAGATAAAGATTCTTTTAAGAAACTTTATATTCAGTATCATCCGGTATTATTCCGTTTTGTTGTTTCACGTATTCACGATGAAGATATTGCTGAAGATATAGTTCAAGATACATTTGTAAGAATTTGGAAAATGAGGCAATCCTTAGCGTCCGATAAATCATTTTTTTCTTTAATTGCAAAAGTCAGTAGTAATCTAAGTAAAGATCATTTTAAACACGAAGCGGTAAGGTTACGGCATCAAGAAAATATTGCAGAAATATATGACCGACAGTCCGACAAATCTGATAAACAACTTGAAACAGAATTTATACGGAATAATATTTTAAATATTGTTCATCAATATCTTCCATTAAAACAAAGGACGATATTTTTATTAAGTCGGATTGAGGGAAAATCAAATCAAGAAATTGCTGATATGTTGGGAATATCACAGAGAACTGTAGAAAATCAGTTATACCGCGCACTAAAGACGTTAAAGAAAAAAATAAAAAGAATTGTGTGAGTAAAAAACAGGATATAATCGTTGTATAGTCAAACAATAAATATTTGGAGAAAAACATGTTGAACAAAGAGAAATCCCGTCTATTAGCGGGGAAACAATTAAAAACAGCAATAATTACAACGTTATTATTATCAAGTATATACGGTTGGTATCCTGATTACACAGTGCTTGCCACAGATTTTAAACTACGCAATGATTTTCTATTACCAACTCAGATGAATTCAATAAATTTGGTTGGATTGGGTGATCATTTTAAAAATATTTACAGTCATCCCTTGGATAATGCATTCCTTAATCCGGCTTATCTGAATTTTGGACCGAAAAACTACCTATATTTTGATTTAGCAGGGGAAGAGTTCAATAGTTATGATATAATGGAGTATCCCGGTTATGCTTATGATGAAGTTGTATCTTCGGATTATAGTAGTAATTCTCCTGATTATTGGTCACCATATCGCGAAGTTGAGAACGACATAACACGCGAACCGATTTTCCGTGCAGTGTATTTGGGGCGACCATTTTGTAAGTTACCATTGGGAATCGGTTTTACCGCCGAATATTTTTATGATCAGGAAAAGTTTTATCAGCCCTATTGGTATTGGGGAGGATTGAAAGGTGGAAATGCTACTGATATTGCTTACGAGGAAGGAATGCAAGATCCATATCAGGATTATCGATTGGTGGAGGCGGGAGCAAACGATGAAACCACCGATGGTTATCGGGTTAGCGGATTACTTTCATACCCGCTATTAGAACAGTTGACGGTAGGAGCACGCTATACGATTCATGTCGAGGACGTTGATGGTGCTTATCGTAATTTGGATGATAATGATATAGGTTGGCAAGATGAATATAAAGTGTATAGTGACACTGAGCGTAATCGTACACAAAGATTTCGTCAAAATGATATTTCCGCGGGGGCGATATGGAATTATGACGAGAAATCACAATTTGGTATCAATATTGGTCGCGTAAGCGGCGATATCAATCGCGAATATATAATTAGCGATACATCGTTTTATCATTCGGTGTATAATCGCGCTGCGTTAGACAGTAATTATTATACTAATTGGAGCAACCTGGAAAATGATAAGGATTGGAAATACAATGGTAATTCCTTCTATGGTACGGTTCATGGAGATGTGGAAATTGATAATGGAATGCTCCTGCGCTTTTCCATTTTTAAGGAATCAGCAAATGCCGACTTGGATGAAAATGAGATGCTGAGGCGTGCAAATGTTTATGACAGTAGTTGGTGGTCCGACTATGATTCAACACGACGTACTTCATACGATAATTCAGAGGTAACAATGAGGCGTTATGGGGATGGTGATTTTATTCGTAACAATTTAAGAATAACTGCCGGAATCGATTGGAAAATGTCACCAATGCTCCGTTTTATTGGAGGATTATCATTTGATAATTTAAATATTGAACAAAACGCTACCGAACCGCTTACCGGTACTAAACATTCACTACGTGAATTAGATGGTTATGAATGGATTAATTACAATTCCTTAGAAATTACTCAGGAAGATATTAAAGAATTTGCGTGGAAACAGAATCGAAAAGTTACAACTCTTGCTATGCCAATAGGTGCTGTAATAAGTCCATCAAAATATTTTGAATTTCAAATTGGTTTGACAAAAGTAATGCAAAGAATAAATATAGACGAAAGTTATGACGTTATAGTTTATAAAGATAAAAGAACCGAAGTCCGTGATGGTGTAACAACTATTGTAGACGAAAATGAATATGTAGATGGACATGAATTACCAAGCATTAAAGACTTCATCAATGAATTTGAGTTCAATTTTGGTGCAACCATCAAAAAGGATGACAAATTTGGCGTTACAGCAGTTTTAACCGAATCTTTATTTGATCCGCGGTCGTTAAAAATAGGTGCTTTTATTAGTTGGTAAATAATTGAATGCGGAGATAATAATGAAAAAATCATTAAAATTTATAATTGCATTAATACCATTAATACTATTTGTAATGTCCTGTGATATTTGTGATATTGATGATGAGAAGAATAATCCTGTGCGTGAACTTTCAGCACTTGAGAGGGAAATTGTATCATCGGAAAACCTGTTCGGAATAAAATTGTTCAAGGCGTTAAACGATGCTAAACCTGATGGTAATCTGTTCATCTCACCGCTGAGTGTTTCAATGGCATTAGGTATGACATTAAATGGTGCTGCCGATTCTACTTACGATGCAATGAAAAATACACTCGAACTACAGGGACTTACCGAAGACGAAATCAACCAAGCGTACAAAGATTTAATAGAATTACTCATAAATCTTGACGAAAAAGTTGTGATGAACATTGCTAATTCAATTTGGATTGAAGACAATTTTTCGGTTCTACAACCATTCATTGATGTAAATAAAACCTACTTTGATGCAGAAGTGGAATCATTTGACGTTGCTGATCCAAACGCGGTTAATATTATCAACGAATGGGTTGAGGATAAGACTAATGGAAAGATTAAAGATATAATTGATATAATTCCACCCAATATAGCTTTGTATTTAATTAATGCGATTTATTTTAACGGAACTTGGACTTATGAATTTGATAAAAATGATACCAAGGATGAACCATTTTATAATTTAGATAATTCAACCTCAACAATTCCTTTGATGTCAATGAACGCAACCTTACCGGCTTTTTTTATGGATTCATTAAGCGTTGTTGATATACCTTACGGAGATTCACTTTTTAGTATGACCGTTGTTCTGCCTAATAACAAAAATGATATTAATAAACTTGCTGAATCAATTACTAATGATACTTGGAATGAATGGTTATGTCAATTAACAGCACAGGAACTGGATTTATACTTACCAAAATTTAAATTAGAATGGGATGACAATCTGAAAGATGTTTTAACGGAACTTGGAATGGGAATTGCTTTTGATCCAGATAATGCTGATTTTACACGAATAAATCCTCAAATTCCACTATGGATTAGTAGAGTTATTCATAAAACATTTGTGGATGTAAATGAAGAGGGTACTGAAGCCGCAGCTGCTACGGTAGTTGAAATGGTATTCGAATCAGCAGGACCTGCAATTTCTATAATTCGCGTTGACCACCCCTTTATCTTTGCCATTCGCGAACAACATACCGGAACGATATTATTTATGGGGAAGGTACTTGAATTGTAAAAATATAGAATTATGAAACCACTCGACGATAAACAAAAAACCATTTGGG
>JAUXHY010000090.1 GCA_030621275.1 bacterium
ACCTGTTATAATGATCACAAAAAGTGAAGAAGAATGGCTCATGGACGAAGCGATATCTGAGCAGGTTGCCGAATATCTAATAAAACCGGTAAATCCTACACAGATATTTAGTGCATGTAAACGTGTTTTGGAAAAAACTCGTATAATAGACGAGAAAGCCACAAGTGATTATTTAAAAGAATTCAGAGAGATAGAAACGAGAATTCAGGAATCCATGACAATCGATGATTGGTGGAGCTTGTATAATAAATTAGTTGGATGGCAGTTAACATTTGATATACAACGTAAGTCTGAGTTAACAAGCATCTTGGAGGAGCAGATTCAATCATGCAATCGTGAGTTCATTCATTTTATTGAAGCTGAGTATACAAATTGGTTAAAAAATGTTGATCGTCCACCACTGTCTCCTGATATATTACCAAAATATTGTATTCCGAAACTTCAAAACAAAGAAAAAGTCTGTCTTTTTGTTGTTGATTGTTTGAGATATGATCATCTTATGGCACTGCTTCCGGATATTACTCGATATTTTGATGTTAAAATGGATTACGCCATTTCAACTTTACCAACTGCAACACCATTTGCTAGGAATTCGATATTTAGCGGATTATTTACAGATGATATATTCAATAAATACCCACAGCAGAAAAAATTAATTGAGAATCATGAACCACATCAAAATAAATATGAAGAAGATTTCCTTCATGATTTATTAAAACGTAATGACTTAGCAAAGATTAGTTCTCATTATCACAAAATTTGGAAAGCTGAAGAAGGACAACGCTTTAATAATCGATTAAGCGACTATATGAATCATGATTTGATTGCAGTTGTGATTAATTTTATTGATTTATTAGCCCATAAACGGTCAGAATCTGATATAATAAAAGAGATGGTACCGGATGAAATAGGCTATCGTCAAGCTGTACGAAATTGGTTTGAAAATTCATGGTTCTTTGAAAGCTTAATACAGCTTGCAGAGAGTGATTTTAAAGTAATTATCACAAGTGATCATGGCAGCGTAAGAGTTCAGAAGGGCATAATGGTCGCCGCTGATAAAACTGCATCTTCGGGTGTTCGTTACAAATATGGCAGAAATCTTAATAGTAAAGATAAAAACGCCTTAGTAATTAAAGACCCAAGTCTGTATCGGCTTCCCAATATTGGACCTCAGTCAAGTTATTTAATCGCTAAAGGAGATACTTATTTTCTCTATCCAACACAACTGCATCAATACCAATATATTTACAAGGATAGTTTCCAGCATGGCGGTATTTCTATGGAGGAAATGTTAATTCCGGTTGCTACGTTAAAAGGTAAATAATGTTGGGCAAATATTTAACCAAATCTTTAGACGAAACACAAGAACTAGCAACAAAAGTCGCAAAAAACATTGCGATTGGTACTGTCGTAGCCTTAATTGGCGATTTGGGAACGGGTAAAACAGCTTTTACGCAAGGTTTCGCTAAAGCAATAGGTATAAAAGAAGCTGTTGGATCTCCAACCTTTAAATTGGTAAGTGAGTATGAGGGGACAGAACATTGGTTATATCATATTGATTGCTATAGGTTAAAAAATGCACAACAATTTATGAATATTGGTGGAGAAGAATATTTAGATCCCATAAAAGGTATTACGCTAATCGAATGGGCTGATATTGTCGAAGAAATTTTACCATCTGATACATTATTTATCAATTTTAAACGAATAATCGGTAAATCTAATTACCGAGAAATAATTATAAACTGGATTTTATGAAATTAATTGCAATCGAAACTTCAACAGATATTTGTAGTATTGCTTACATTCAGGATGGAAAGTGTGAAAATATTATTGAAGAAAAAATTCCCAGGCAACATGCCGAAAAATTGCCATTATTTTATAATGAATTAGTCAACCAATCCAAATTGAAATTGCCTAATATTGATGCAATTGCTGTTTCTATTGGCCCCGGTTCCTTCACTGGACTGAGAATTGGATTGAGCTATGCTAAAGGATTGGCATACAGTCATAAAAAATCGATCATTCCCGTTCCTACCACGCAGTCTTTACTACATGGTTTTGGAAAAATTAATAATAGAATTGTGGTGATAATATTATCACATGGCAATAAATATTTTGTTCAAAATTTCGAACAAACTCATGGGAAAATTGCATTAGATAAAATTCAAGTACTTGAATTAAACGGCATAAATGATATAAAAGAAATAATCGTCAATAGTACAATTATTAAGTATGGATGTGATAAACTATTCGAAAATAGTTCTATAGAAAATAAGGTAATTCAAATTATTCCATCAGCAAAGTGGATTGGGGAATTGGCGCATCTAAATTATAATAAATGGATAATTGAAAAACCATACAAATTAGTACCGGACTATGTCTCTCCATTTAAAATTGGATGATTCTGGGAAAATTTAAAGCCAAATATTCTTCCTTATAATTAATAGTAAATTTTTGTATATTGAATGCTTTTAAAAAACAAAATAATTAAATAGTAAATATTCGATCATAAATGGCTTGGTTTCACAGAAAAGACGAAAAATTTAAAGATACCCAAAAGAAATCTATCCCGGATGACTTATGGATTAAATGTCCATTTTGCTCTGAAATAATATATAAACCGGAGTTGAAGAAAAATCATTCGGTTTGTCGTCATTGTAACCACCATTTTAGAATAAATCCAACTGAATATATTAAATTGATTTTAGATGATGGCTCGGTAAAGGAAGTTTTCCAGAATATCACATCAGTTGATATTTTAAAATTTAAAGCTGAAAGAAAGTATACTGATCAACTTAAAATTGCAAAAAATAAAACCAATGATGTAGAAGCAATCCGTTGTTTTGAAAGTAAGATTAGTGATAAATCTGTTGTGCTGGGAGTGATGAATTTTGAATTTATTGGTGGGAGTATGGGTTCTGTGGTAGGAGAAAAAGTTTCTCGTGCGATTAAGCTTGCTGATAAAAAGAAAGTTCCTCTAATAATAGTATGCGCTTCGGGTGGGGCTCGTATGCAGGAAGGAGCATTATCGCTGATGCAATTAGCGAAGACAAGCGCCAATTTGGCAAAATTTATGGGAAATGGTGGTTTGTACATACCGTTATTAACTAATCCTACAACTGGCGGAGTTACGGCAAGTTTCGGAATGTTAGGTGACATCAATCTTGCAGAACCTAAAGCTTTAATTGGATTTGCCGGACCAAGAGTTATTAAACAAACGATTAGTCAAGATTTACCTGAAGGATTCCAAAGATCGGAATTCTTGCTCGAAAAAGGATTTATTGATTTAATTGTGCCACGTTCTGAATTAAAAGATACTTTAACAACTATACTAAATATGTTATCATGAATAAACGTCCCAAAATACTTGTTACTAACGATGACGGAATTTTTGCTCCTGGTATTTATGCTTTGTGGGAGGCAATGCAAGAAATCGGAGATGTAACTGTAGTAGCACCTGATACCGAAAAAAGCGCAGTTGGACACGCAATAACACTGATAGATCCAATTAGAGTTCAAGAAATTCGCAGAAAAGATGGTTTTGTAGGATTTGCCGTAAAAGGTACTCCAGCAGATTGTGTAAAAATTGCAATACGTTCGCTTATAGAAACCACTCCTGACATTGTGATCTCAGGTATTAATTCTGGTGCTAATGTTGGCAACGATATAATTTATTCGGGTACGGTTTCTGCCGCTACCGAAGGTACAATACTCGGAATTCCTTCGATTGCGATTAGTTTAAGCGCATTTAAGAATAGAGTTTGGGTTAGTCCAATGAAAGTTGCTAAAACCGTCGTAAAAAAAGTCATTGAAAATGGATTGCCCCTGGGGACACTGCTAAATGTAAATGTGCCTAACATCCCATTTGAAAGTATCAATGGCTATAAAATCACCAAACAGGGCAATTCAGTTTTTAGAGATCATTTTGAAAAGCGTGAAGACCCGCGTGGAAAAACATATTATTGGATGACCGGTCGAGTCGTTGTGGATTCAGATAAAAGTACCGATAGCTATGCTATTCAAAACGATTTTATTAGCATAACACCAATACACTATCAGCTAACCGAAGAATCGTTTTTAAAAACACTTAAAAATTGGGAATTTTAGTGGATTCACACCATAATCAGGGAGTCATAATTCTTGATTTTGGTTCGCAGTATACTCGTTTAATTGCACGACGTATACGTGAGCAAAATATTTTTTCTGAAATATTAACTTCGGATACTGTAAGTGATGAAATCCGCAGACTAAATCCCAAAGCAATTATTTTGTCAGGTGGTCCTTCAAGTGTATATTCCAAATCTGCTCCAAAGCATGATAAATCAATTTTTGATATGAATATACCTATTCTTGGTATTTGTTATGGTTTACATTTATTAGTACAACATTATGGTGGAAAAATTGAAACTTCAAATATTCAGGAATATGGTTTTGATGAAATAAAAATTGCAGATAAATCAGATCTGTTCAACGGCTTACCTGATACAACAAAAGTGTGGATGAGCCATGCCGACAAAATTTCCAAATTACCAGAGAATTGGAATATAATTGCTGAATCTTCTAATGGCATTGTGGCAGGCATAGAGAATAAATCGAATAAGCGATATGCAACACAATTTCACCCAGAAGTAAACCATACGGAGAAAGGAAAAGAAATATTATCTAATTTTTTATTTACAATCGCTAAATGCGAACCTACCTGGACACCGGGTAATTTTATTGTTGAAAAAGTTGAAGAAATACGTGAAAAAGCTGGAGAGTCAGGCAAAGTTCTTACTGCTGTTAGTGGTGGTGTTGATTCATCTGTAGTTGCTGCAATAATGAATAAAGCTATTGGTGATAGAGCAATAGCAGTGATCATTGACCATGGACTGATGAGAAAAAACGAAACTCACGATTGTGTCAATTCACTAAAAGAACACCTTGGGTTAAATATACGATTGTTTGACGAATCGGAAGTATTTCTAAATCGTCTAAAGGGTATTAAAAATCCTGAAAAGAAAAGGAAAATCATAGGTGAACAATTTATACGATCCTTTGAAAAAATTGCTAAAAATATTGGTGATGTTGATTTTTTAGCTCAAGGAACTTTGTATACAGATATAATTGAAAGTGGTGGTCATGGAAGCACAAAATCTGCAAAAGTTATCAAAAGTCATCATAATGTTGGCGGGCTTCCTAAAGATATGGAATTAAAGCTAATTGAACCATTAAAAGAATTGTTCAAGGATGAAGTTAGGAATGTTGGCAGAGAATTGGGATTATCAGAGACACTCTTAAAACGTCACCCATTTCCAGGACCCGGTTTTGCTGTCAGAATACTTAGTTCAATAACACAAGAAAGATTAGATATTTTACGGGAAGCAGATGATATCTATATTAGGATTTTACAAGAAGAAGGGATTTATGATGAAATTTGGCAGGCATTTTCTGTATTAATTCCAGTTAAAACGGTTGGCGTGATGGGTGATAATCGGACGTACGAAAATCTTGTCGCATTGCGGGCTGTAACAAGTTTAGATGGAATGACTGCCGACTGGTATAGAATACCAGACAAAATATTATCAAAAATTTCAAATAAGATTGTAAATTCTGTAAGCGGTATTAATCGCGTAGTGTATGATGTAACATCAAAACCGCCGGGAACCATTGAATGGGAATAATTTATAATAATTCTTATAAATTTAAAAAATTTAAAGGGAAAACATGTGTGGAATAGTTGGATATTGGGGTAATAAGAATTCCGTTCCGATATTGATAAAGGGATTAAAACGTTTAGAATATCGTGGTTACGATTCTGCCGGCATTGCAGTTCTTGATAATGA
>JAUXHY010000092.1 GCA_030621275.1 bacterium
GTCCTTCGTGTTTTCGTGGTTTATCCAACCAATCCGGTTTTTTTATTGAATTCAATTATTTCTTTATCCCATTCATCAACTTTGGCGTATTGCGCTGCCCAATAATGCTCATCATACCATTGCGCATTTAGTTCCTCGACAGTTTTTCCCTGCTGTTCTACCCACGTGAAATATTTCAAATTATGCATCCGTTTACGGTCGTAATAGGATGTCTCCAACAAATTATCCGTACCAATTTCAAGTAAGCGACTATGATAATCAATAGCTGCATGTTTGGCAGTGTATTTACCAAATTTTTCATGCGCTTCTCTATAGCGTGATTGATATAACTCCATCGAATCAGTGGCGACTGTAAAGACTACATCATCTTCGTTCATTTCATAATATTTCGCCATTTTGATAGCGCCAATTATGTTGGCGATGGAAGAAATACCAAGAAGATCTAATTTCTCTATGATTTCCGTTGAAATACCATTTTCAGAAAGTAATTGATGTCCTTCAGCTTCGTTGAATAACCGCAGGAGATTCATTACTCTTTCATCGTCAATGGCTGCAACCATATCAGTATTTTTCATATTGTGAATCCAAGGGACATGTTTATCTCCAATACCTTCGATACGGTGGAAGCCATAGCCATTGTACAATAGAGTAGGGCATTGTAGTGCTTCGCCTGCGCCGACTTTTATCGTCGGATATTGTGTTTTAAGATAATCACCCGAGCCAAGCGTTCCTGCGGAACCCTGTGTTAAAAATAGGGCGCGTAAATTATGTTTATCATCAAATTGTGATTGAAAAACCTCCTGCATTGCCGGACCGGTTACAGCATAATGCCAAAGCGCATTTCCAATTTCATCAAATTGATTTAATACGACAATTTCATCTCCGCGCTCAGCTTTCAATTCCTTTACTTTATCATAAATTTCCTTTACGTTGCTTTCTCCTCCGGGAGTGCTAATAACTTCAGCGCCAACTTTATGTAACCAATCAAAGCGTTCTTGCGACATTTCCTCAGGCAAAACTGCAATAGATGGACAACCCAATAGATATCCATCGTATGCGCCACCGCGGCAATAATTTCCGGTAGATGGCCACAATGCCTTTTGAGTTGTAGGATCAAATCTACCTGTAATCAATTTTTCAACAAGCGGACCAAACGTTGCACCAACTTTATGTGCACCGGTTGGGAAGTATTTCCCAATTAAAACGACGATTCTTGCATCAACTCCGGTAAGTGATTTAGGTAGTATCAGATAATTTACTTCACCATAACCACCGCCCGATTTAACCGGTTCATTTTTCCATGTTATCCTAAATAAATTCAGTGGATCCAAATCCCATAAACCAATATTACTTAATTTGTTACGAATATTATCCGGTACTAACTCCGGATCGCGCATTTGTGCGTAAGTCGGAATAATCATGTTGTTTTCCCGACAGCGTTGAATAGTGTTCTTTAGTACTTTTTCCGTATTGTTCATAAATATTTATCCTGTATAATTCGATTTCATTGTTAATGCCATCACCGCTTTTGAGGTATGTAAGCGGTTTTCCGCTTCATCATATATAACAGATTTTGGTCCGTCAATTACTGAATCCTCAACTTCGTTGCCACGGTCGGCTGGTAAGGCGTGCATATAAATTGCTCTGTCTTTGGTAAGTGCCATTCTTTCTTCGGTACATTTCCAATGACGGTTTGCATCTAACAATTCTCCGCCTGTTGCCTTGTCGGGGTTGGTGACCCAATCGCCCCAATTTTTGGGAATTACGATGTCCGCATCGCTATAAGCGGAATACTGGTCATTAGTGACTGTAAAAGTCCCGCCACTTTTTTTAGCGTTTTCCTTCGTTTTAGCGATAACCCAATTCGGTAGCTCATAACCTGGTGGATGAGCTAAAGTAACATCCATACCATATCGTGGGAATAGTAAAGCTTGAGATAGTGGGACGGAAATTGGCTTTTTATGGCTAGTTGCGTATGTCCAAATGATTGATATTTTCTTGCGCTTGGTTTCGCCAAATTTCTCCTTGATTGTGAGCAAATCGGCGATCGCCTGGAGCGGATGATAAAGATCACATTGCATGTTAATAATTGGTGCAGTTGACCATTTTGCCAAGTCATTTAGATATTTATTGCCAATGCCCCAAAAACAGTTACGGCAGGCAATGGCGTGACCATAACGCGATAAGATAATTGCAGTATCTTTGGCAACTTCACCATGCGAAATTTGCATAGTACTAGTGTCAAGAAAATGCGCATGACCACCAAGCTGAGTGATACCTGCTTCCATTGAATTACGAGTGCGAGTGGATTGTTCAAAGAACATCAGAAATGCAGTTTGATTTTTTACATAATCAATAATTTCGCCATTTTTAAATTTATTTTTTAAATCCGTAGAAACTGATAATAATGTATCAATTTCGTCTTTTGTCCAATTTTGTAAAGTGATAAAGTGCTTTCCTGTAAATTCTTCGTACATTTTTATTCCTCTGTTATTGCTGAGTTATCCGTAATTGACGGCATTTTATCTGCATATTTTTCGATGTAAATATTAGGGATTGCTGCATACATGGCTGCAGCCTTTATAAGCTCACTTTTCCAAGTTCGTTCGTTTGGTGCATGAGCTTGGTCTTCATGTCCCGGTCCAAATCCGATACAGGGAATTCCGTGCATTCCCATGATAGATACACCATTGGTTGAGAATGTCCATTTATCAACAATCGGTTCGTCGTTAAATAATTTCTGATATGATTCTACAGCTGCTTTTGTAACCGGATGGTCTTCCTCAATTAGCCAAGTGGGGAAGTATGTGTCGGCTTGGCAATGGTAATTTGTGTAAGAATATTTATCATATTTATATAGTTCAGCTTTAGCATTGGCATTTTTTACTGCTTGTAATGAATAGATTTCATCAAGTGCTGACTCAACCGTTTCGCCGAAAGTAAGACGTCTATCAATCGAAATTGAGCAACCGTCAGCAACTGCGCAACGCGATGGTGATTCTGAAAAGATCTCTGATATTGTTAGTGAACCTTTTCCAAGAAAATCATGATATTTTAAGCGTTCATTAAGTTGTTCCAATTCCAATATGATTGGAGCCATTTTATAAATTGCGTTATCACCACGCTCAGGTGCTGAGCCATGTGCGCTAACACCAATAGTGCTGACTTTTATTTCCATACGCCCACGATGTCCACGATAAATTCGGCAGGATGTTGGTTCGGTAATAACAACAAATTCAGGACGTAAATTGGTTTCTTTTAAGATATTTGTCCAGCATAACCCATCACAATCTTCTTCCATTATTGTTGCAGTTACAACCAAAGTGTAATCATTCTCTAATCCAAGATCTTTAATAATTTTTCCTGCATAAACTACGGATGCAATTCCACCTTCCTGATCAGATGCTCCACGTCCAAAAATCAATTCATCATCTTCATAGCCTGTAAGTGGGTCATGTTTCCACTGACTTGGGTCACCGAGACCAACTGTATCAATATGTCCATCAATTGCAATGACGTGTTTACCGTTTCCAATGAAACCCATTAGGTTGCCCATTGGATCAATTTCTGTGCGGTCAAAACCGACCTTTTCCATTTCTTTCTTGATACGTTGTATAATAGCTTCTTCATCACCACTTTCACTTGGGATAGCAATCATATCGCGTAAAAATGAAAAAATATCTTGGCTATATAATTCAGTTCGATTTAAAATTTGTTTATAATCAATATTCATCAAATTCCTTTAAATAGTCTTCATTTTGTTCCATAATCGTAATGATTGTTTCTGTGCATTCGCTTTGATATTCTGTTCGGAAACATTAATAAGTTTACGGTTTTTTACACGGTATTCCCCACGAGTAATTACATCGGTCGGTTGGCCGAAACCGAACAGGATGTGTCCTATAAAATTATCTTCTGTTATAGCTGTTCGTGGTTGGTAATCGTAAATTGCCAAATCAGCTTGATTGCCAGAGGATAGATGCCCAATTTTTTGTCGAAAAGCACGAGAAACAATAATCGGATTGTTTTTGAATAATAACTCCAAATAGTTTATTGAAGATTCACGACTCTGTAAATGGGAACTACGTATTAATGTGCCTTGTTGAGCTTCTTCAAGCATGTTTGCTCTCATACCATCCGTGCCGAGCCCCGCATTCATTGATGAAATATGAGTGTTTGGAAGCATCCCAACTCTATTGTTAGCATTTGAAGTTGGATTATGTACTAATGTTGCTCCCGCATTTTTCAGCAATTTCATATCTTTATCTGATGAATGAATTCCGTGAATGATAAAGCTATGTTCATTAATTAATTTGAACTTATTCAAGCGGTCTATTACAGATTTGTAACCTTTTGACTTTGCATCAATTTCGTCTGCTTTATCTTCAGCAACGTGGATATGAATACCCCAATTTCCCAATCCTTTTAATTCATTATAAATCGATTTTAACGATTCATCTGATAACGTAAATGAAGCGTGTAATCCGATTAGTGGATGAACATATTTATTATTATGGAATTTTTCAAATGATTCGATATTTTCTATTAAACCGGATTTGAAAAATTCTTTTCCGTTTCTATCTGTAGTCTCAAATGCTACCGATATATTTTGTCCAAAAATTTCAGCGACATTAGATAATAATCCCAACGATCCTTTAGAAAAACTTGGACTTGAATGATGATCAAATACAGTTGTCACACCTGAACGCAAACAATCTAATAATCCTGCTTCAAAGGATGCTTTTGTAGAATCTTTGTCCAATGCTAAGTCTAATTTCCACCATACTTCTTTTAATATTTCAACAAAATTAGTTGGATTATTCTTTGGCGGCGGTATTCCCATTGCTAATTCGGAATAAAGATGCGTGTGAGCATTTATCATTCCCGGTAAAACGGTTTTTCCATTTAGGTCAATTGTCTCATCCGCAGAAATATTTAACGCCGAACCGGCGCCAACTTTAACGATTATCTCATCTTCGATGAGTATATATCCGTTTTCTATATATTCTGTTTCACCAAATGGATCGATTATGCGGGCATTTGTAAGTAGTCTATTCATAGTTTAGATTAATTTAATAAACATTAAATTTACAAGATTCCTACCTTTACAGGAATGAAAAACAGAAAAAGTTGTCATTCCCGATTTAGTCGGGAATTTATTTTTAGATATTATCCAATATCTCCAAAACTTTCTCAGGACTTATTGGAATTTCATTAATTGGTTTTCCGATAGCATTGCTCACAGCGTTGGCAATCGCAGCGGCGGTGGGAATAATAGCCGGTTCACCGATTCCTTTTGCTCCCCATGGTCCAAGTGGTTCGGGGTCTTCTACAATTATTGTTTCAACTTCACTAATATCCAACGCGGTTGGGAGCAAATAAGTTGATAAATTATCTGTTAAAACTTTTCCATTATTGATTTTGAAATTCTCAGTTAGTGCATAGCCAATTCCCTGCGCGACTCCGCCTTCAACCTGTGCTTCTATTCCGGCTGGATTGATTGTTTTACCAACATCATGAGCTGCCCATACTTTTTCGACTTTTACTAATCCGGTGAGTTTGTCAACCCGCACTTTTGCGATATGTGTCGCATAGGAATATGTAAAATATGCTTCTCCCTGACCGGTTTCCGCATCATAATCTAATTTTGGTGTATGCCACCATCCATCTTGTGATATTAATGATTCCCCTCTCGAGAGGGGTGGCTCCGACGAAGTCGAAGACGGGGTGTGTCTATACATAAAATCAATCAGATCACTAAAACTAACTTTTTCATTAGTTTTTAAATTGCCAGCAAAATCATTTTGAA
>JAUXHY010000127.1 GCA_030621275.1 bacterium
TTTTGCCGATTTCGCTCCCGTTACTTTTAATATTTTTAATGGATTTAATAAATAATTGTCTGCAATATTAACTTTCAGTTGCTTTGGGAGATTTTCCATTTCCGCAAAGGATTGAATATTACGTTTATATATCCAATTAAAAAGCTGCTCCGCTCTGTACTTCTTCTCATTATAATCTGTTGCAATGGAAGTAAAATCATCTAAACTCATTCCAATTAATGACGATTCAATATTTTTTCTTTTTTCTGACATTGCCAACAATAATTATAGAAAGAAAAATCCCCCTGATGGGGGATTTTTCACCATTATAAAAAAGTCTTTAAATTACATTTCTTTAGATTTATCAAAGTATTCCTGTGCTTTATCCGTATCACCTTGACGTAACAAAACACGAGCCATTGCTCGATAATGTTGTGGATTATCCGGTTCAATATCAATTAGCTTGCGGTAAAAATACTCTGCACGGCTCCATTTTTCAGCATTTTCAAATGTTTGTGCAATTCCACGAAGAGCATCAATATCATTAGGATTATAATCATATGCCATTGAGAAATTATCTTCAGCTTGCTGAAAATCGCCAAGCTGCATATTCAAGACACCGAGATTATAATATAGATCAGCTTTTAAATTATTATCGGTTTCTTTAGCGATTGCATCTTCATAGGTGGCTAATGACATTTCTTTATCACCAACATCATAATACATCTGGGCTAATTGACGTCTTGCTAAACTATTTGTTGGATCAATACCAACTGCACGTTTATAATAAATCAATGCTGATTCTTTATCGTTGGCGGTTGAATACATTTTACCAGCCGTTATATTCAAATCAAAATTTTCAGAATCTTTTGAGGCTCCTTTAGTTACAACATCAAGTGCACCGTCTAAATCACCACTTGCAAATAAGCAATTTGCTAAGATTCCATATGCTTGACCATTATTAGGGTTTACTTCAGTTGCCGTAGTAAAGGACGCAATTGCATCCTGTAAAATAGGTGAATCTTGACCATCACCGGATTTACGGAATTCATTAAAGTAACCGACACCTTTGTTATATATAGTTGCCCAATGTCTTTCTCGAGCCTGGGCAACGTAATCACCAACTTTCCCGCCCTGCAATATTACCTTATCTCCTCCCAAGCTTAGAGCTTTATCAAACATTTCATTCATCTTGTCCCAATCTTTATTCTTACCATAAATCAAATCACCTAATAGATATGGTATTTCGGGATTTTCAGGTTCTACTGCTAATGCCTTAACTAAATAGATTTCGGCATTGTCCCAATCTTGCTGCTGAATATATAATTTCGCAGATGTGAGCTCTTCACTGGCACAGCCAATGAATAACACTAACATTAAACTGAAAAGTATAAATGCTATAATTTTAGTTTTTGTCATAATATCCTCTTGTAAATGATATAATAAATTTTAACTAAATAAGTTAGAAGTAACTGTGCTGTTTTTCAAGATGTAACCTTGTCTCGTAAATATTTTTGGCGATTTTCAATTTCAGCAATTGTGGCTTTCTCTAAGGCGTCTATTCCAACACCTTCTACGCAAATTGATGCCAATGCGGTTCCTAACACCAATGCTTCTTCATAAGTTTTACCTTGCGCTAAAGCAGATATAAATCCACCACCGAATGTATCTCCGGCTCCGGTTGGATCAATCACTTTGCCAATCGGGTAAACACCAATAGCGATTTTTTCATCCATGTTATTGTATAAAGCGGCTCCTTTGCTTCCCTGTTTAATAACCACTATAGGGGGACCTAATCCAATCAGTGTTGTGGCTGCGTCATCCAAATTTGAACAATCCGTAAGCATTTCAGCTTCGCTTTCATTTATCAGCAAAATATCAGATTTACTTAAAACGTTTAGCAATTCAGAATGTGTTGTGTCAATCCATAGATTCATTGTATCAATTACAATTATCGGACTTGCCTGACATTGATCAATAACAGAATTCTGTAAACTCGGATGAATATTCGCTAAAAATACAAATTGCTGATTCTTATTTATTGCTGATAATTTAGGATTAAACTCTCCAAACACTCCTAATTCAGTAAATAATGTATCACGATCGTCAAAATTATCGTGATAACGCCCACCCCAACTAAATGTTTTTCCCTGCTCTACTTGCAAGTCCAATAAATTATTTGCATATTTTTTATATATATCATGACCGCGTTGAGGAAAATCGTTTCCAATTATTCCAACAACATATACATCGGAATGTTTACCGGCAGCAATTGTGGCATAAGTTGTGGAACCACCAAGTAAATTTTCGTATCGTTCATTTCCTATTTCGATTGTATCGATAGCAATTGAACCAACAATTAATATTGAATCGCTTTTCATAAGGGGCGCATTTTACGAGTTTTTATATGGAACATCAAGAATTCTCAATCTTTATTTTACACGTCAAATTATTGTAACTTTCCGCCCTATTATGACATATTTTGACCATAGCGCAACAACGCCACTCGACGCCAAAGTGTCAGCTCTCATGAGAGAAGTCGCTGAGAACCATTTTGGCAATCCATCCAGTATTCATAAATACGGACAAAAGGCATGTGCTATTATAGAAAAATCCCGTCGGCAAATCGCCGATGCATTAGGAGTAAAATCGCGGAATATTATTTTTACCGGAGGTGGCTCTGAAGCCAATAATATGGTTTTACAAAACCTATTATATAATGATAAGAAACATGTCATTACTTCAGCAATTGAACACCCGGCAATTTTAAAAGTATTAAAACATTTAAAAAGATTTGGTGTGAGTTATACCACTGTTCCGGTTAATAAATTTGGATTGGTTGACCCTGCCAATATCGAATCTGCCATTCGTGATGATACCGCGCTGATTTCAATTATGTATGCCAATAACGAAGTTGGCACAATACAACCAATTGCCAAAATAGCAAAAATTGCTAATAAAAATAATACTCTATTCCATTCTGATGCAGTACAGGCACCGGGAAAAATTCCTTTAAATATCAATAAAATGGAAATTGATTTAATGTCCTTTTCTGCTCACAAATTTTACGGTCCAAAAGGTGTCGGGTTTTTATACATCCGTGATGGAATTAGATTGCATCCTATGATCATTGGCGGTGGTCAGGAAAAAAAACTACGTGCCGGGACTGAGAATACGTCTGGGATTGCCGGTTTAGGATTGGCAATGGAAATGGCTGTTCAAAACTTAAACGATGCACAGAATCATCTTAAAACATTAGAAAATCATTTTAAAAACAGATTTGCCAATATTTATCCAAAGGCAATTTATAACGGTCATCCCGAATTACATCTTCCGGGGCTGATTAATGTTACAATTCCTTCAGTTACAAGTGACTTGCTGTTAGTAAATCTTGATATGAAAGGAATAGCTGTATCCAGTGGCTCGGCTTGCTCATCGGGAACCGTGAAACCATCCGATGTTCTGAGAGCCATGCATATTAGTAATCAGAATAATATCTCGAGCTTGCGCATAAGTTTTGGAAAAGGTAACACTATTGAAGAAATTGATATGTTGATTAATGCGCTCGATGAAATCCTGAAAAAGTATAACCGGAAAAAATGATGGCAAAGCAAGTAGTTGTTGGAATGAGCGGTGGTGTAGATAGCTCCGTTGCGGCGTATTTGCTGAAGGAACAGGGATATGAAGTTCAGTGTATATTCATGAAAAATTGGGAAGACGAGGATGATGAATTTTACTGCTCCTCCGAAGAAGATTATAATGATGCCCTTCAAGTTTGTGATTTATTGAACCTGCCATTGCACTCAGTTAATTTTTCAAAAGAATACCGTGAAAATGTGTTTAAATATTTTCTTGCAGAGTATAAATCGGGACGGACGCCAAATCCTGATGTTCTTTGCAACAAAGAAATAAAATTCAAATTTTTTATGGATTATGCTCTCAAATTAGGAGCAGAAGTGATTGCGACCGGGCATTATGCCCGCATTAATAATTCAACGGATGGTTTTCAATTATTAAAAGGAATAGATAAAAATAAAGACCAAAGCTATTTCTTGTATTTACTCGGACAAAAAGTGTTGTCAAAAACACTTTTTCCAATTGGTGAAATGACTAAATCAGAAGTTCGTAAAATTGCTGATGAAATTAATCTACCAAACTCCGGTAAAAAAGACAGTACAGGAATTTGTTTTATTGGTGAACGTGATTTTAAAGCATTTTTACAACAATATTTACCTGCCAAGCCGGGCAATATAATTACGACTGATGGAAAGAGCGTTGGGCAACATGACGGTTTAATGTATTATACGCTCGGTCAACGAAAGGGAATCGGCGTGGGTGGTGGTCACGGTACAACCGAAGAACCTTGGTACGTTGTAAAGAAAGATTTAGATAAAAACAATTTAATGATTGGTCAGGGACATAACCATCCCGATTTGTACAGTAAAAATATTAAAGCCGGACAATTACATTGGATAACATCTGCACCGAGCATTCCTTTTGATTGTACAGCAAAAATTCGCTATCGGCAAAAAGATCAAGCGTGTATAATTAATAACATCGAAAATGGGATAGCAAATATAAACTTTATTGAAAAGCAATTTGCTCCAACACCCGGGCAATCTGTTGTGTTTTTTAATAGTGAACAGTGTTTAGGTGGGGGAATAATTGAGACTATTTAATCCTCAGAGAACACACAGATAAAAATTATATTCTCTATGTCTTTGTGTCTTCGTGGTAAATTCAATTTATAAAAATGTTTAATCAACGACAACTAGCAACAGTTATAATGGCAGCAGGTAAAGGTACACGGATGAAGTCCGATTTGCCGAAAGTACTGCATGTTGTTGATGATAAACCGATGCTCATTCATGTAATTGGTTTAGCTCGACAGCTTAATTCTGAAAGAATAATTAATATTCTTGGTCATAAAAAAGACCTTGTGATTGAAGCAATAAAATCAGAAAATGTTGAATATGTAATTCAAGAACCTCAATTAGGTACCGGACACGCAGTACAGCAAACAGAAACATTGTAAAAAGATTTCACTGGAGATGTATTGGTACTTTCAG
>JAUXHY010000173.1 GCA_030621275.1 bacterium
ATATTTTTCTGCTTGACATATTAATACCAATTGCCACTTATAGTATAATTCATTTTAAGAAGTTTGGACATCTTGTTCCTCAAGGCGTATACTATATCTTGTTTATAGTATTTCTTGCATATTGGTATACATTATCTACATATTATAATAAATACACTTTGAAGGCTAATTATTTAGATTACATTAAATCAATTCTCTCGTCCTCACTACTCACACTTTTCTTAATTACAAGCACAGTTTCACTTACAGAATTATTAGCAATATCAAGACAATTTCTTATTCAGATTACACTAATCCCAATGGTAATTGAAATATTGATTGTATTTATCTTCCAAAAAGCATTCTCTTCCAAAATTGTGGAAGAGAATAATAAGATAGACGCTAAAATAACTCTCGCATCTGAATACAAATTTATATGGATACTCATAGGGGCTTTCATGCTTTTTATCATTTATATTTTAATGATAAAACTTAAAACAGGTACTTTATATATTTACCCATGGAGTGAACGCATTCTATTAGTCTTATTCGCTTCTTGGCTTGTAAGCATACTATTAACAAAAAAATATTCTCATATAAATACTAACAATATTTCCTACATTTTAGGTCCATATATAAAATCAGGATTAGTCATGCTATTAATAGCTGCTATGGTATATTTTTTCTTTCGCATTGAATCATTATCCCGATTTTTATTATTTGGTACGATATTGATTTTTACGATACTTGAAACTATTTCATTTTTCATTTACTACATCAGTAAAAAATATGATAGTGAATCTAATATCGATGCTTTATTGGCGAAAACTAATTTTAATTGGAATATTGAAGACTTTGACTTTGATGCTGAATTAACACAATATCAATCTGATAAAGAAATTAGTATTAGCTCGATTTTTAATCAGATAAGTATATTGGATAATAAGGATCAGATAATTGATTTTCTTACAAAGAATTTAGCTAATACAAAGATTAACTTTTATTCAAGTTCAATATTTTCAACTACTACTTTGGAAAATATCGAAATTATCCGAAATAATTCAAAAAATTTATTAGTTAATCTTCATAAACTCAATGATATACGATATTTAAACCAATATTTAATCACATCTCACTTGAAACTTATACCGGACGGTATATTAGTTGGCCATTTATTACCAATGGAAACAACATTTAATCGATTACAAAATCAAATGCCCAAATTATTATTTACTTTATTTTATCCATTCCATTTTCTATTTTCACGCGTTATACCAAAAATACCAAAAATAAATCGTTTATATTTCATTATTACACGAGGTAAGAACAGAACTATTTCAAAAGCAGAAATGTACGGTAGACTAAATTTCTGCGGATTTAAAATTGAAAAAGATATAATAATTAATGACAAACTATTCTTTATAGCAAAAAAAGTTAAGACTGTTTCAAAAATCACAAATCCATCTTATCACCCAATTGTACAACTTACGCGAGTAGGTTATAATAAAGAGTTAATAAAAATTCACAAATTTAGAACAATGCACCCATATAGTGAATTTCTTCAAAAAGATATTTATGAGGAAAATGAATTAGACACGCGAGGCAAATTCAAAAACGATTTTCGAATAACTTCATGGGGCAAAATTATGAGAAAATTTTGGATTGATGAACTTCCTCAAATTTATGATTGGATACAGGGTCGTTTAAATCTAGTTGGTATTAGAGCATTAAGTGAACAATATTTTAGTCTTTATCCAAAAGAATTACAAGATTTAAGAACTAGATTTAGACCAGGAATAATCCCACCTTTTTATGTAGATATGCCTGAAGATTTAGATGATATTTTCAAAAGTGAAGAACGCTATTTAAATCAAAAAGCTAAAGCCCCTCTTAAAACTGATTTAAAATACGGAATAAAAGCACTAATAAATATCATCTTTAAAGGTGCAAGAAGTAGTTAAAATATTTAGACAAAATAAATCTAACTCTTGATGACTAATATTACATCAATCATGGCCATATTGTCATAGGATATACAATATTTAGTCTATCTTCAACACCATCACTATTAAAGTCAATTACGTGATTAGAATCAATATTATATTGATCTGTAATTGGTTCCCATTCAGTTAGTCCACTCCACGAAATATAATCCTGGCATAATATGTCAGTCCTCCCATCATTATTAAAATCACCATAGGCAAATGAACTGACATCCAAATTAGTAAATTTTATTTCAGGACCTACAATTTTCCAAGCTTGATTACTACTTTGATAATCCCAATTTATTACACGAATATATATTGCATGTCCAATTATATTATCGACCAGATTAATATGATTTGGTTCAATTTGTAATATTCCATTATAAACACAATCCCCATTACTTAATGGATCAGTACCACCAGCACCAGTAGCAAGATTCCATTCATAACTAGTACCAATTGGTTTACACTCTCCATTAATAGGGTCACCCCACATTAATGTCTGTCGAATGGGATAATCAGGTTCGGACATGTAATCGTTTGGGAAGTAATTTCCGATAATATTTGCCATATCACTCGGAATACCTCTAATAACCATTGAATGATATTTAGGATAATTCATTGGAAGAAAATAATTATTTAAGATATTTATTGTTCCACCCGCAAGGTTTTCCGGACCGGCATCATCTTTTGTGTACATATCAGGGCAACCCCACAAATCAGTATAGCCACACCCATGCATATCAAATCTATGACTAATACCATTTGGACCAATCAAATTGTATTGCGCGGTATAAGACGGTGGTTCCATATTAGTATTTTTTATACCAGCGATATCATGTCTATTACGATTAAAAATATTGTACGAAATCATAGTATCTGTTTTGTTTCTATTACAAATACCATAGCCTATATGAGGATTTTGATTATTATGAATATAGTTATGATGAATATTGGCATTATCTGATTCAGTCAGAAAAATACCATATACATACCAATTATAAATTTCGCAATTATGTACTTCTAGATTATTTTTATATTCCTGCACAATTCCTGCAGCCTCTTTCCCATAATTTAAAGTACTAGATGTACTATCCGGACCACGTAATCGTAAACCGGTTATTTGTACATCATTACCAACACTTATTGCTGGATAATCATAATAAGGGTCATCAAATATATTGTTAGAAAATATTAATGCGCCCTGAGAACCATTCCTGCCACGGCCACTTGCCAATGTAACTCCATCCGGTATAGTTAGCGTCCCCTCTGCGGGGATTTCAATCTGAAGATCATCATTAACATATATTATATCACCATAACCGGCATTTGCTAACTCACTTTTTAGAGTATTAAAACCATTTGTATTAATAACAATATCGCTTTCTTCCGGTTGAATAATCGGAAAATATCCGGAACCGCCACCGTATGGACGACCCACCGGATCATTTTTCACATTTATTGTGGAGTCTGCTGCTATTATTGGAAAAAATATTTGCGAATGAAGTGGAATACTGAGTGTTAAAAGTAAACCAAATAATACAAAATACTTTTTTAACATTTCCCTGTCCTTAAAACTAATTATCTAACACTTTTCAATTAAATTCAATTTTTATTCACAAGTCATAATATTGAACTCAATTAATATGTAAAATTACATAGTAGTATGAATCATAACCATCAGGAGGTAGTCTAATTGGAAGTAGGGTTGTTTCTGGTTAGATTTTGTTTTCCTACCTATTTACTAATAGGGTAAAACCTCATAGCTGTTCATTATAAAATTTGGGCTAAACGTCTAAAGAAGTTATTCCTGCACGAATGGCATATTTAGTTAATTCAGGTATATTATGAATATCTAATTTCTCCATGATATTCGCTCGATGGGATTCTACCGTCTTCGGACTTATAAATAATACATCTGCTATCTTCTTTGTGGAATTACCCTCAGA
>JAUXHY010000056.1 GCA_030621275.1 bacterium
AGTTAAAGGATATTTAGGACCACGTGCTGAAGAAGTTTTTTATAATGATTTAAAGGAATATTTATAATAACTATTATGCTTAAAAATGAAAAAGCCCCGGAGTCGGGGCTTTTTCATAATTGAAACTTTTTCGATTTATCAGCATAGAATTGAAAGAAATATCTAGGAGATACATAATGCAAAGACGGTTTATTTTATCAATAATTTTATTAGTAGGAATTTTATCTGCACAGAATTCTATCGTAAAACAATTTAGTTCAGCTTTTGCCGATGTTGCTGAAAAAGCTAATCCGGCTGTTGTAACAATTACAGCGGAAAAAGTGGTAAAAGTAGAAGACCAATTCAAACAATTTGGTGATTTCCCATTTTTCCATCCACAATTACCAGATCAAGAATTTTCAAGTCAGGCGTTAGGTTCAGGAGTTATTGTTGATGCTAAAAAGGGTTACGTTCTAACCAATAATCACGTAGTTGAGAATGCCGAAGAAATCCAAATCAAACTGATTGATAAACGAATAATTCCCGCAAAAATATTAGGTACAGATCCGAAATCAGATTTAGCAATATTACAGATTGAAGCAAAAGATATTAAACAGATTGCTCTCGGTAATTCTGATAAATTACGTGTGGGTGAATGGGTATTAGCAGTTGGCAGCCCATTTTCCGCAAATTTAAGCCACACTGTAACTGCAGGTATTGTTAGTGCATTAGGACGTAGTTATGTAATGCCTGGGAACGATCATTATGAAAATTTTATTCAAACAGATGCAGCTATCAATCCTGGTAATAGTGGTGGTGCTTTGCTCAATCTTGATGGTGAATTAGTTGGAATAAATACCGCTATTGCGACGGGCGGAATGGAAAGATCTAATCGCGGAGTAGGGTTTGCTATTCCATCTAATATGATCAAAAAGGTAATGAGTGATTTAATTGAAAAAGGGTATGTTGTACGCTCATGGTTAGGAGTTTATATTCAGCCGGTTGAAGATAAAGTCGCTCGTGCGCTAGATTTATCAAATCGCGATGGTGCTCTTGTCAGCGATGTTGTAGAGGACAGCCCCGCTGAAAAGGCTGGATTAAAAACGGGTGATGTAATTATTGAGTTTAATGGTGAAAAAATTGCTGATCCATCACACTTGAAAAATATAGTATCATCCACTGCTCCGGGGAATAATAGTAAAGTAGTTATTGTGAGAGATGGTGAATGGAAAACGGTTAATGTTAAATTGGAAGAACTTGAACAGGAGAACCAAACAGTTGCGACTATTAATAATGATGCATCGAGTTTAGGTATTGAAGTTCGAGATATTTCTAATTCTCTTGCAGAAAGATATGAAATTGATCCAAGTAGTAAAGGTGTATTAGTGACTGACATCGATAAAAAAAGTAATGCTTTTGATGCAGGAATTAGAGTTGGTGATATTATTACAAGAGTTGGTACAAAAAAGGTAACATCGAGTAAAGATTTTATAAATCTAATTGATGAATCAAAACGACAAGATTCTTTATTATTGCTTATAAAACGAGGTGAAAGATCTAGTTATTTTGCTTTTGAGATTGATTAGTAATTAATTGAATTTTATTTAAAAACCCCCGTCATTCGCGGGGGTTTTTTATTAATAAAACAAAATACTGTAATCGTTGGAAAAACTTTGTATTTGACCTAACTTTGACGTCTTAAAAATTTAGAAAAAAATTCAGTAAATTATAAAGTAAATGGCAATAAAGAAGGTAAATGCAAAGGTTGATTTTATAGCTTTAGAGCATAAGATCATGGAATTTTGGGAAACCAATAAAATTTTCCAAAAGCGTGTAGAATTAAATAAAGGTAAACCACGCTGGAGTTTTATTGATGGTCCCATTACAGCTAATAATCCAATGGGTGTTCACCATGCATGGGGTAGAACACTTAAGGATCTATATCTTCGATATAAAGCAATGACTGGACATGAAGTACGTTATCAAAACGGGTTTGATTGCCAAGGACTTTGGGTAGAAGTTGAAGTTGAAAAAGAACTTGGATTCAAAACAAAGCGCGATGTGGAAAAATATGGTATTGAAAAATTTGTTGACCTTTGTAAAGAACGTGTTTATAAATACGCTGATGTAATAACTGAACAATCAAAGCGATTGGGATATTGGATGGATTGGGAGAATTCATATTTTACAATGTCCGATGAAAATAATTATACAATTTGGTCATTTTTAAAAAAACTATTCGAGCAAGAAAAAATATATTGTGGTAATGATGTGGTCCCATGGTCAGGTCGCTCCGGTACATCTTATTCACAAATGGAAATTATTGAGGGGCGTAAACTTGTCGCACACGATTCGGTTTTTGTTCGATTTCCAATAAAAAATAAAGATAATGAATATTTATTGATATGGACTACAACACCTTGGACATTGACATCTAATGTTGCAGTAGCTGTTAACGTAAATCTTGATTATGTTAAATTGCAAACTGTCGATGGATCAATATATTATTTTGCAAATGATAACTTAGAATTCCAACGCCTTGAAAAACAATTTGCTGATAAAAAACAATGGGTTGATGGTGTACCTAAACTAAAGACAATTGCACAAATATTTAAAGAACACGGTGGATATAAGATATTAGAAACACTAAAAGGTTCTGAAATGCTAAGGTGGGAATATGAAGGTCCATTCGATCATCTAGATGCTCAGAATCAACATGGTGGTTTCCCATTTATTAAAGATGAACTAAAAGATCAAAGTATCAATGGCATAAAATGCCATAGAGTTATTGATGGTGGAAAAGATAATATTGGCAATGATAATGTTGTTGCGGGAGAGGGAACCGGTATTGTACATATTGCTCCGGGTTGCGGTGACATTGACCATAAAATTGGTAAAAAACTTGGTTTAGTTGATATTGCTCCCTTAGATGAGGAATCAAATTTTATTGATGGATTTGGTTGGCTTTCCGGTTTGACAGCCACTAATCAGGAAACGACAGATAAAATATTATCGGATTTGCATGATAGGAAAATACTTTTGCATACTGAAAAATATCCGCATATATATCCACATTGTTGGCGCTCTGGTGATGAATTAGTTTTCCGTATTGTTGATGAATGGTATATCAATATGGATTGGCGTGAAAATATCAAAAAGATTGTTGACAATATCAATTGGATACCTGAATGGGGTCAAGAAAGAGAGCATGAATGGCTCGAGAATATGGGTGATTGGATGATTTCTAAACAACGTTTTTGGGGACTTGCGTTACCTATTTGGACATTTGAAGATGATTCATTTTACGTGGTTGGTTCTAAAGAAGAATTGAAAGAATTGGCAGTTGAAGGTTGGGATGAATTTGATGGGCATAGTCCGCATCGTCCATGGATCGATAAAGTTAAAATTAGACATCCGGAGAGCGGATTAATCGGTACCCGAATACTAGATGTAGGTAATCCATGGTTAGATGCCGGAATTGTTCCGTATTCAACTATAAAATATAATGAAGACCGATCTTATTGGGAGAAATGGTTTCCGGCTGAATTCATAACCGAATGTTTCCCCGGACAATTTCGTAATTGGTTTTATTCGCTTTTGGCGATGTCAACTGTAATGGAGAACAAAGCTCCTTTTAGAACACTTTTAGGTCATGCACTTGTCAGGGATTCTAACGGCAAAGAGATGCATAAATCTGCTGGCAATGCAATTTGGTTTAATGATGCCGCCGATGAAATGGGTGTTGATGTGATGCGTTGGCTGTTTATTAATCATAATGTAGAAAGCAATCTGAATTTTGGCTATGAAGCGGCTAATGATGTAAGGAAAAAAGTTATTACACTGTGGAATTCATATTCTTTCTTTGCTACCTACGCTGCAGTTGATGGATTTAATCCTTTAGAATCCAAGATTCAAGATAGTGATTTAACCATAATGGATCTTTGGATAAGGGCAAAATTGCATCAACTTATACAAGACATGCATTCATCATTTGAAGTATACAGATTAGATAAATCAATGCGAAAAGTTGAAGTGTTTATAGAAGATTTGTCAAATTGGTATATTCGTAGAAATCGCCGCCGTTTTTGGAAAAGTGAAAATGATTCGGACAAGCAAGCTGCGTATCATACACTATATGAAGTTTTGTTAACTTTAACAAAATTGTTGGCACCGATAATGCCGTTTATAACCGAAGAAATGTATAAAAATTTAGTAGTCAATCTTGATGAATCAGCTCTCAAGAGTGTACATTTATGTGATTATCCAGAAGTTATATCAGATTATATTGATGATGATTTGGTACAGCAAGTTGATGCACTGAAAAAAGTTGTGGAATTAGGACGCTCTGCACGGAATAAAGCTGATCTGAAAATCCGACAACCGCTGCAAAGTTTGTTTTATGTGATAAATGATGATAACTTATCTAAGTTTTTAAGTGATAATAAATCAGTTATTTTAGATGAATTAAATGTAAAAGAGATTAAGCGTGTGAATAATGCAGAAGAATTGATAACTTATATTGTAAAACCGAATCTTGCGATTTTAGGAAAAACCTTCGGACAGGCGATACCATCAATACGAAATGCGCTTGCTGATATAAATGTAAATGATGTTATTAATCAAATTCAAGTCAATGGGCAGCTAGTACTAAATACCGATTCCGGTGAATTAACTTTAAAACAAGAGCATATCTTGATAGAAACATCCTCCTCAGAAGGATTAGTAGCTGCGCAAGATGAAGGATTTACTGTTGCCTTATCTACCGTTTTAAATGATAAACTAATTCAAGAGGGGCTTGTAAGAGATTTAATTCGTCAAGTACAAATCATGAGAAAAAATGCGGATTTTGCAGTTGAAGATAGAATTGTAGTATTTGGTGATTTTGGTGGCGAAATTGGGAAAGCATTAAATGTATATAAAGATTATTTTTGTAATGAAACATTAACAATATCTATTGAGCCAAAAGGTTCGGAAGTTGAATTTTCCGAAACAATAAAAATTAAAGGTGAAAAGATTACACTGGGTATATCCAGGGTTATTAAAGACTGAGAGAAAAATATGGCAAATCCAAAAAAATATAGCAAATCTAAGCTAAATAAATTTAGAAAATTAATCCAAAAAGAAATTGAAACCGTGCATAAAGATATGGAAGAAATTAAGGAAGGTGTTCTTGAAAGCGGTAAAGCAAGTCAAAGTTATGTGCCTGATTCAGTCTATAGTGTACACATGGCAGATGCGGGAACTGATTCCCATGAAAAAGAGAAAAATTTCCAGTTTATAGTTCGTGAAAACAGTTATTACCAAAACCTGATAAGTGCTTTAAAAAGAATTGATAATGGGACATACGGAATTTGTAAGGAGTGCGCAGAGGAACCAAAAAATCTGTGTGAAACTTGTCCATTAATTCCTGAAGATCGACTTATGGCCGTTCCAATAGCAACGATGTGTGTTGACTGCAAAGAAAAGGATAAAATGGGTTTGCTGTGATTGTTTTAACTATTAGCTTAATAATAGTAGTTATTGATCAGATCTCTAAATATTTAATTCGTTCCACGATGGAATTACACGAGACTATTCCTATAATCAAGAATTTTTTCCATTTAACTTATGTCTCTAATGATGGAATGGTATTTGGCATCAATTTTCCTTGGAGTATGTACTTTTTAGCTGTTGCTTCTTTTCTGTTGACAATTTTTCTTATCGGTTACTTATGGCATGAACGGAAAGGGCATATTCTTTTGCGAATTTCTCTATCACTCATTATCGCTGGAGCGATTGGTAATTTTATTGATCGAGCTATGTTTAAAGCAGTTGTTGATATGTTCGATTTTATATTTTGGGGATGGCATTTTTATATTTTTAATGTTGCAGATTCTGCTGTAACCGTTGGAATGATTTTGTATTTATCGTATTCATTCTTTTTACAACCAAAAGAACAAATCGCCAAATCAGTCATTTGAAAAACGATATCTTAATCGTTGATAAATTCGGGATTCGTCTTGATAAATTCTTGGCGGACAATATTAGTGAGTTCTCCCGTTCCCAATTACAGAAATATATAAAAAATGGTAACGTCACTGTAAATGGCGAAATTAAACCGGTTAATTATCGTTTAAACATTGATGATAAGATCCATATTGATATTTCTAAAAATATTTCCGATAATGTTTTTGTAGAACCACAAAATATACCTATCGATATTATCTTTGAAGATAATGATATTATTATAATTAATAAACAAGACGGTATGACTGTACATCCCGGTACTGGCAATAAGGACGGAACACTTGCAAATGCACTAGCTTATCATTGTACACAATTATCTGATATAAATGGACCGATACGTCCGGGAATCGTTCATAGACTAGATAAGGACACTTCAGGAATTATCATTGTTGCGAAAACAAATTATGCACACATGAAATTAGCGGAACAGTTTTCTAAAAGACTTGTTAAAAAAATGTATTATGGAATTACTTGGGGATTATGGAAAGAAAAAGAAGGATTGATTAATCAACCAATAGCAAGAAAACGGACTGACCCTACATCATTTATTGTAAATGTAGCCGGGAAAGAAGCTCAAACTAATTATCAAGTTATTAAAGAATCGCAATATTTTAGTTTTGTTAATTACTTCCCGAAAACAGGACGTACTCATCAGATACGAGTTCATTCTGCATTTAGTGGAAATCCGATTATAGGAGATACAAAATATGGCGGAGGGTTGTCCAGAATAAAAGGTTACATTCCGGAAATTTCAAAAAAATTAGAATCATTATTTAAAATTATTCAACGACATATTTTACATGCACAAAAAATTTCCTTTATACATCCTCGCAGTGAAAGGGAGATAAGTTTTGAATCTGATTTACCAAATGATATATGCAATATCATTAATAAGATTGAATCATTAAATGTCTGATAGTTTCAAACAATATATTGATGATTTCCATTCCTATTTAGAAAGGGAAAGAGGATATTCTACACATACTTGTGTTTCATATATCCACGATTTACATAGGTTTAATGACTTTTTAATTGAATATGTAGGAACTTCTGACATTTCAGTACAAAGTATAGACAAGCAAACCATCAGACATTTTCTCGGCAAGGAATTTGAGGATGGTTTTTCTTCAAAAACAGTTGGTCGGAGATTAGCGTCAATTAAATCACTTTATAAATATTTAATTAAGGCAGAAGTCGTAGAAAATAATCCATCAATATATGTGAAAACACCAAAATCAGCTAAACCATTGCCAAATTATGTTGATGAAAAAATGATTGA
>JAUXHY010000028.1 GCA_030621275.1 bacterium
CTTCACTTTTGGAAGATTTGTTGTAATTGATTTTATAACATCTATTTCAGACCAGTAGCCGGCAATTAATTTTTCCGCTCGTCTTGTTTTTCCGGTGGCATCTCCAACGCTCTGCATTAATTCAAAAACATCTTCAAGTGTCTCAGGTTTAAAATACAAGACGTTATAGCCCTTTTCTCTTAGCTTTTGAGCTATATCATATTGCATTTTATGAACCGCTAATATAAGAGTTGGCTTCAAAGAATCAATTAATTCATAATTAACATTCGTAAATGCACTTACAACTGCTACTTCTTTATTATATAACTCATCCTTAATAGACATGAACTCATACTCATCATATGGTAGCCAGCCGTCTGTGTCCTGAACTTCAGGCGGATAATTACAATATTTGGTCCATCCAACAATTTGATCTTGTAATCCTAGTGCATACAAAACTTCAGTATGACTAGGAGACAGAGAAACAATTCTTTGATCCTGATTAGTTGAACAGGATATGTTAATTATTAGGATAACTATAAAAAGAATTATGAAATATATTTTTTGTTTGTTTTTCATATGTCCATTTCCTTTCTAATTACGTACGGGACAATGAGACAGTCGTGAGTAACTATCTCATTGTCCTTTCTTGAGGGAATATATTTTGTGTTGATTTATTCCAACTTCATTGTTAATGATGATGGACTATCTCCAACATTATATGTACCTAATACTATACCACCTTTGTCTAACTGAACAACCTGATCATCATCCCAAACTGATACAAAAATATTTCCATCTCCATCAGCAGCTGCGCCCGAACCACCCTTACCTAGGAAAAAATTAGATGTATCATTTACCGCAGTTAATGTTTCCGTATTGTACGAAAGACACCCACTACCCCAAACTGTCAAAAATGCCATATCATCAGCTTCTGAGAAACAAATATTACCTGGAGAACCTTCGATGTTCAGTGTATTGACTATTATATCAGTTGACGGGTCAATAACCTGTATTTTACCCCATGAACTCCAATAATCACCTGTACAGACTACGTGTAGCTTACCATCAGGTGCAGTCCCGATACTAAATGGGTTTGTCTCAACATTTATCGTAGAGGAAACAGCCCCAGTTGTAGTATTTATTACTGTTACTGTTCCTTGTCCGTATCCCCATGTAGCAGCATCGTAGGCAGTATTTGATGCATAAATCTTGTCTTCAGAAAACGCTATACCCGTGCATCCAAGTCCAGCATTAATTTCACCTAATACTGTTTTACTAGCAACATTTACTTTAAGTACTGATGATGAAAGTGCACAACTAACATATGCAATATTATCATCAACAAAAACCATATTCTGTGGATTTTTGCCATTACCTAAGTCAATAACCTCCGGTGCAGCTGCGAAATCATCAACGTCGAATATCATAATATTATTCGAACCGGTATTCACACAATATAGTTTCCCATCTTTATAAACTAGTTGATTGGGCCAAGTACCAACAGTAGCTACATTATTATAAACCGTACCATCTAGGAGGTCAACAACAGAAATACTCTGTCCACCTGAATTAAGAACATAAAGCGCAGTGGCAGTTACAGGTGCCTCTACTTTTTCAGGTTCATCTTCACAACCGGTAAACAGCGTGAACATGAGCAGACTACCCAATAACAAAACAATTAACTTTTTCATTTTTGCTCCTTTTGTTTGTTTAAATAAATCTTATTAAATACTTACTTTTATTGATAATCGATACTCCCTTCCTGGAACCGGCATGTTTTTCATTACTCTGTATTCATGATTAAAAACATTCTTAATTTGAATTGAATAATCCATTTGGGTTTTCATCATTTTTGCATTAAGATTCACTGTGATGTCGGAAACCGAATAAGGATCAAGCGAATTTCCCCAGGTATTCGACGCATCAGTAAATCTGCGACTATTATAGCTGTACTGATAATTCAGCCGAATAGATTTCAAATTTAGTGTTGTAGAGACGTTGACAGTATGCTTTGGTCTATAAACAAGGATTTTATTATAGGTCGTAGGTGATTCTGAAAGGTTTCTTGTATCGAGATACATATAATTGGCTGATAAATCCAAACAATCTTTAATTAGTGATATTTTTAAACTGTTTTCAATACCTCTATTACGACTTTTATCAACATTTAAAGGCATCCATTTATCAATCTGTTGCCAAATAATCAGATTGGTCATATTGCTTTCAAAGTAACTTGACTCAAAATACACACCGTTTAATATCGGATATTGCAGACGAATTCCAATATCCCAATCAGTGCCATATTCCGGTTCCAAATCAGGATTTCCAATCGTCCAGGCATCTTCAGGCCAATAGAGATCATTGAATGTTGGTGCACGATAACTTTTACCAGCATTGAGTTTCAATGAACTCTTCCATACTTCGCCAAAATTAAAGATAGCGCCAAGCTTTGGTGAGACTATATGATTCATGTATTTAGAATCAGTATCATAACGTAATGATGGTACAACTGATATAGTCTGTAATAAAGAATTTATACAAATTACTGATTCATTAACTGCAAACAGATAATAAGAAGTTTGTTTATTTATATTCTTTGTAATGATATCATTGTTTTGGTCATATCGAAAACCACTACCATACGTCAATGACACCTGTGGGCCAACCACTGAATTGAATTGTATTTCATTACCGTAGGTTTGGGTAGTATATTTACTTAGTATACCTCCTGCTGTTTCATCATTCTCGTATTTATACCAACTATCATAATAATAACTTTGAAAGCGGAGGTTATGAAACAGATTAAATACTTTACCTGTAAACACCGCACTGATTTTATTATTTCTATTCCACATTCTGGCATCATAATAATATGGTTCAATCGTTCCAGGTGCTCCCTGCGCTGAATTATAATGTTTGAATGTCAATGACAAGTTTCGTTGATAATGTGGATCACCAAACTTGCGAATTAATCCTACATAATAATTTCTAGAAATAATATCGGAATTTACTCGTGTTGCTGTATTACCATAGTTATCCGTATAAGAAAAATCACCTTTGGACGAAAGGTGTTTAAATGATGCATTTACGCTAGTGTTTTTAATGTTAAAACGTATTGATGGTGCTGCGGAATAAGTGCCAAATGAAGCTATTCCAAATTTTATATCACCTGTTATTTTCTGCTCATCAGTATCAGGTTTTTTTGAAATAATGTTAATAACACCACCAATAGCATCTGACCCGTACAACGCTGAATTACCACCGCGAACAACTTCAATTTTTTCTATTCCTTCTAATGAGATTTGACTCAAATCTACCGATCCTGATTGAGGACTATTTATGCGTTGTCCATCCAACAAAACTAAAACCTGACTATTTGATGACCCTCGCAAAGAGATTGATTTTGTGTTTCCAAGACCACCGTAATCTTTAATATTTACACCTGGAACATTCTGTAATGCTTCCGCAAGATTCTGAGGATTTTTAAGTTCAAGTTCCTGTCTATCAACCACATTGACTGAGGATGGAACTTCAGTAATTAATGAATGTCCTCTTGTTGCTGTAACAGTAACATTTTCTTTATATGATAGAACCTCAGAATGCAAATAAAAATCTAAGTTGATATTGTCTCCAGCTTTGATTTCAACAATCTGACGTTTTAATTTCATATAACCAATAATATCAACCACAATTTCATACTTTGCGGGAGGAATATTATCTATAAAATAATTTCCGTTTTCGTCGGTTGCGGTTCCGATATGAGTATTTTTGAGATAGACATTCACGGCAATCAAAGTTTGACCAGTATCAATACATTTCACGGTACCTGAAATCTGACCAAAATCCTGCGCTGCTATCAATTCGATAGTCATTATAACACTAAAAATGACTGGCCAAAAATACTTCTTCATTCTATTTCTAAATATTAACTCCTAATGAAATTTTATACATCCTACCAGGTTCCGCAGTACCGAGTACTCGCATAAAACTTTCATCAAGAATATTACTAATCTCGAATGTACTATTATATGAAATCTTCTTTATTTTAAATCGATAGGTTAGATTTGTATCAATTGTATTAAACGATTCTAACCATTTAGTATTTACTGAATTAGTATATCTTAATCCGATATAGTGATAAATAGTGTTCCATTCAAGTGTTTTATACTTAAATGTACCTGTTAAATCAAATTTGTTTTTTGGACGGTATATAATATATTTATTATGTTTATTCGTATCAGGACCTTTATCCCGTGCATTCAAAAATGTGTATTCACCATTGATTACAAGCATTTCCTCAAACAGAGCAAGTGTTAACGATGTTTCAACTCCCTGAGTACTGGTTTTTGATATATTATGCGGAGTCCACAAATTATTGACAGCTGGGTCTTGTGCCCAAAGAATCAAATTCTTCACATCATTATTGAAGTAATTCGCAGAAAGGGAAATTCCGGAAATACTTGATGTAATTCCTATATCGTAATTGTCACCCTTTTCTGGAATTAAATTTGGATTCCCAACTGCAAATGCATCCTGCGGCCAATATAAATCATTAAATGACGGTGCTTTATAGGATTTGGTAATATGAGCAAGCAAGGCAAGATTTAAATCTCCACTATGATTTACAGAAAAACTAAACCGTGGACTAAATGCGTTTTCAAAATCCGAAGGAGAATCGTACCTTAAGGCTAGAGCTGTTTCAATCCCATCAATAAAATTGTTTAATTTTTTATTGAGTGTTAATGATGTATGGCCGCTATGAGTATTTCTGGTTTTATCTCCAACCTCAGTACTTTGAATTCGATCATTCCTAAGTGAATAACCATAAATAACATTAATCCCTTTGGCTAAAGTTCCAGCCTGTGAAAGCTCAACGCCTAATGCATAATTATCATGGTCGCTGGGAGGAATATTTGGATTTTCCGGGTTATCAAACTTGGTTTCATAATCCAGATAATAGACCTGTGTTGCTAATGAAAAGTCCTTAAATAAAGCACTATTATCATATGACAAATTGTATGATTTATTGTCAAATTTAATTACCGCTTCAGGTGTTAGATTATCAATCATTCCGCATGCACCATTATCCGCCTTATAGTAATTACTGGATGCATTAATCTGCTGTTTCTCATCAATTGCAACGCTAAGTTTGTAAAAAATATTAAATGATGACTGATTATTGTTGATCAAGTTTTTTTCGTTATCATAATAATCAATGTATGAAAAATCTCCATCCCATGTATCATGTTGAAAGGATAAAAAAGAACTGATTTTTTTATAATTAATTGAATTTGAAAAATTATAAATTTGCCGATTATAAGACCCAAATGTTGTTTTCAAACTAAGTCCTACGATTTTACTACCCGTTTGCTGTGATTTTGTTGTAATTCGAATTACACCACCGACTGCATCAGCTCCGTATTGTGCTGAACGCCCTCCACGTAAAAGCTCAATTTTCTCAATATTATCAATCGTCATATCGCTAACATTTACACCACCACCTTGAGCAGTATTTAATCGTTGTCCATCTAATACCACAACTACTTTTGAAGAACTTACATCCCTTAAAGATATAGCCCCGGATGAATTTATATATACACCAGTAATTGTCTGAAGTGCATCACCAACATTTTCACAGTTGTTCTTAATAAAATCTTCTTCAGTTAAAACAACTTCTGAAGTAGATATTTTCTCTTCGGTCTCCTGTGCAAATAAACCGGCGAAAACGATTAAAATAGAACATCCAATAATAAAGATCTTCCTCAAATACTTTTTCATTATTGCCCTCTCATTTTTATATACTTATTTATAAATTGCCCCAAATAACTTTTCCGTATAGTCATCAAAATCATATGGATTAACCTTTTCAAGGATTTGAATCCAGTTTTTAGGTATTCGTTCGACCCCGGAAATTGCTCCGCAAATACTACCGGTAATCGCTGCGATTGTATCACAATCCCCGCCTAAATTCACTGCCATTTGAATCGCATTAACTACATCACCATTGGATAATTTTGTAATTGCCAGACAAACTGGAACTGTTTCGGATACCTGGACACCTGCACCAATGATATCATACAACTCTTGCATAATATCCTTTTTTGGGGCTTTTTTTGACACAATTTCCAAAGCTAGTTTTGTACGTTCAATAATTGATGCACTATACCAAATATTCCCTCGAGTCATTCCTATTTCTGCTGCTTTCAGTGCTTTTTCAATTATTACATCAATATCTGATTCGCCATTAATGCTACATCCAATAGCCATCGCGACTGCGGACGCTCCAGCTATAGCAATATTAGTGTTGTGAGTAGGTATACAGGCTTTTTCTACCGCATCAACAGTTCGTTCAATCTCACCCTTTCCGTATATAGCAACAGCACCAATTCGCATCACAGCTCCATTCGTATCCCCAACAGAACCGGATTCATAGACTGATTTACCAGACCGGATTGCGTACAGCGCCCTAAGGGAACTCGGGCCAACAGCCATCGTCTCAAATGCTTTTATCTCTTCCCCCCATTTGATTAGACGTTGAGCTATATCTTCCGGATCAATTTTTTCTTTTTCAATTATTGAATCTGCAATAAGTAAGGTCTGTTGAGTATCATCAGTTACTTGACCTGCAACCATTTTATCATGAATAACATGTCCTGTAGGTGCAGGTAAGAATTCAGTGACATATTTACCGAATACTTGTTTAATTGTGAATGGACTCATCATAGATGTTGGCATACC
Organism: bacterium; assembly: GCA_030621275.1. Lineage (GTDB taxonomy): Bacteria > Fidelibacterota > Marinisomatia > Marinisomatales > JAHJCW01 > JAHJCW01. Next base: position 6,721 of record JAUXHY010000028.1, read on the forward strand.
CATTGCGTCACCAGTAGCAATTCCAATTAAGCAACCCTTGATATGTTCTTTCAATTCATTTATTGGCCTAATAATGTTACACCTCCTGATTTATACAAATTTTCCTATAATTTTTACTGGAACGGCAACTATATTTTTTATTTGCTTTATTACTTCAGGCATACATGATACAATTACACAAGTAGATGGTCCTCCGGATTTATTCAGAAATATTTCAATATTTTCTTCTGGCAAAAATCCCATTGATGAAAATTTGGCCATTTGCTGTGCTTCATTCTCTACCCCTTTTGATCCAATTGGTAGAATTTCATGTACACCTTCCACTTTTAGAATATTCAAGATATCCTGCTGATTTACCATTTCTTTATCCTCAAGCAAAACAATATCATCAGGAGCAGATTTTGGAATACCTACACAAATAGTTATATCGCCACGATGAGATTTTCCTGGTCGAAAATCAGCATTATGAACCAATCCCACGATTGTGGTTCCAATCCCAGTCATTACAGTAGGTACATTATCTTCGGTACTACCTGATAGAGGAAAATCACTTTTCAATCCAGCCTGTTTAAGTTCATCGCGAACACCTCTAACAATTTCTTCTCCAGGTCCTTCCATAGGAATCGTTAACATATCAAACGCTGCAAGAGGACTTGCCCCACAAGATAATAATTCCAGAAGCGGAACACGCATAGCAAAACGTCCCAGTTGATAAGGATCACATTTAATAGTATCCCCTTCTAGAGATCCAATTCCCCCATCGGAATCAACTGCAATAATCAGCGAATATTCCTTTGTCAGAGCAATCCTAGTCAAATCCCGAACAGTATCAGCCCTTTCTCCGATTAATCCGCTTTTTAATTGCCTATAAAGAGTATCTAATTGTGATTTTTCCATAGGATAAATTCATTTTCCATTATTGTCTTTGAATTCAACATAAAATTTTCCACGATCCCCCCGTAGTATCGTTTTCACAAACTCAAGTATTTCACCTGTTTTTAGTTTAGTTGTTCGTTCAAGTAAAAATACGGCATCTCCTTTTTTTATTTTAAGATGCTGTGCTTCGTATTCTGTCGCTTTTACGGTTTGCAGTGTTTCGAATGCTTCACCAATTTTCAGACCATATTCCTCTTTAATAATTGTAAAAAGTGATACTTCTTCAAAATTCTTGTTTATTAATCCCGGAACCAAGGCAACTGGTAAATATGAAGTCTGAAGTGATATCGGAATATCATCGACATATCGTAAACGCTGAATGCTGTAATATTTTTCTTTTTCATCGGTTTGAAGCATTTTTGTGATAAGACTATGAGCTATAATTTCCTCAGCACAAATAAGTTTACTCCGTACTTTTTTATTCAAGCCTAGCATTTCTGCAGAAAAACTAAGATTTGCAACTAAGCTATATGTAATTGTCTTATTTGCAACGAAAGTACCTTTTCCTTGAATTCTGTATGCATAACCTCTGTCAACAAGATGTTTTAGTGCTCTCTGGGCTGTGTGACGACTAATTCCCAGCCATTCTCGTAATTTGTTTTCGGATGGAAGTTTCTGATCAGGTTCATATATTTCCTGATCAATTAAATTCTCCAATACTTCCTGAAGCTGGTAGTAATAAGGAACAATACTATTCTTATCGATACTGTCAAAATACTTAATCATTAAGTCACCTTTCTAGTTAATGGTATATGTAATTGAGCGACGAATAAATCGCTGCCGTGTATCATAAAATTTAACTAAAACTGACAGAGTAATCTGCTTAAAATTCTTATCACCCGGAATAAATCTTGCCTGCCACAATGCTGATGGCTGATTCCATTGACCAACATTCGAATAATTCGCCCAACCGATACGTTCTCCAGGATTAAGTACTATGCGATCATACCCTACGATAGTAGAGTCACCAATATTCCAAACAGGATTAGTTAAAATAGTATCCGGGAATACTATCCCTATCTCAATTGGAATATCAATCGGATTTGCTAAAGAAGTGAGTTCTATTTTTTGATCATCTGGCAAACCACGTTTTTGCGTTACTATTTTTCCTTCTTTTCTTGTGAGATGGACATCTTTCCAGAGATTGTCCAACATACATGATATTGCCTGTATACGATCCATACTTCTACGAGGTGTCAATTCCAGAACACTATCAGACTTAACTTCAAAAAGGTTCAAATTATCGATTCTGGATCCTTTAAGCTTAAGAACTGCATATTCCTGTACACCTCCGGAATGAGCATCAATATCTTTAATTACACCACCAGACGACCCCATTACGATATAACGAATACCATCAATTGCACCGTCATCCTGGTCATAATGAAAATGTCCTGCAATAACTGGATAATCTCTTAATATCTCGTGGATTTCCATCCAATTTGACCAAACATACCAATGAGGATGATGAACAATAACTACAATACCATTTG
>JAUXHY010000064.1 GCA_030621275.1 bacterium
GATGATGAATAATTAAACTTGGAAATAATACAATGAATAAAAACCTATTTATAAAACTAGTTCTTCTGGTATTGTTTAGTACACAATTTACGTTGATAACAGGTTGTACAAAAAAAATATACGATGTTGTTTATCCAACCCTTAATGATGGAAGATATGACTCCGAATTTCCCTATCGAAATGCTTCAGAACAGTTAGAGGAAGTTTCAAATTCTGTTAAAATGTTAAATTATATTGCATATTACAAAACATATCTTTTCAATGAAAATCAAAAAGTATCACACTCTGATTTAAATCAAAAGAGAATAAAAGATAAAGCTGTAGATGAAGTATATTTTAATGAAACGGTTTCAGGAACAGCTACAGTTATTTTTTATGATGGTTTAAAAGTTGGATTGTTAACTTGTGCTCATATCGGAAATTTACCAGACACTGTATTAACCTATTTTGAACCTTCTGCTGAACAAAAACCTCAATATGTTCAACAAATGGCTGTAAAGATTAGGGAACATTATTATGTTAATGAAATTCCTGGGGACATAGATTTTGAAGTAGTAGTGAGTGATAAAGAACGTGATTTGGCAATATTGAGTAAGAGGAGTATTAATGATCCTCTTTATAGAATTAAGCCGTTCAAATATCCTCTTGGCAAATCTAGCAATTTAGAACTTGGAAGTTTTGTATACATTATCGGGTATCCGATGGGCCATAAAATGATTACTAGAGGAATTGTAAGTAATAAACGTGATAACGAAAGTGATTCATTTCTAATAGACGCTTTATTTAATCGTGGTTTCAGTGGGGGGATAATCTTAGCTATTCGAGATGGGGTGCCTAATTTTGAATTGGTTGGGATGGCTAAATCGGTATCTGCGAAAAATCAGTATTTTCTAACTCCTGTTCCACTGAATGATAAATCAGGATATGAACCAAATTTTCCATATGCTGGTGATATTTATGTAAAGAAATTCGAAGATATAAATTATGGAATAACTTATACGATTTCTACGGACGAAATAATAGAATTTTTAAAGGAAAACGAAACACTACTTCTTCAAAAAGGTTTTAATTTTAACCATTTTACTAAATGAATTATTATGCTTAAGGACAGTCAATGAAAATATTAGAAATCCAATCTCCACGAGGAAATAAGTTATCTTGTAAAGGTTGGCAGCAAGAAGCTGCTTTCAGAATGATTCAAAATAATTTGGATCCAGATGTTGCTGAAAATCCACAAGAATTAATCGTCTATGGGGGTAAAGGAAAGGCAGCTAGAAATTGGGAGAGCTTTGATGCAATCCTATCTTCACTAAAAAATCTTAATAATGATGAAACATTATTGGTTCAGTCCGGCAAACCTGTTGGAGTTCTCAAAACGCATGTAACATCACCTAGAGTTCTGATTGCCAATTCAAATTTGGTACCAAATTGGGCAAATTGGGAACATTTTAATGAATTAGACAAACTTGGATTAATGATGTATGGTCAGATGACCGCAGGTAGCTGGATATACATTGGTACTCAAGGAATTTTGCAAGGTACTTATGAAACATTTGCTGAAGCAGCTAGAATGCATTTTAGCAGTGATTTGTCAGGTAAATTGGTTCTAACAGCTGGTTTAGGAGGAATGGGTGGCGCTCAACCGTTGTCGGTAACCATGAATAACGGTGTGTCAATTAATATCGAGATTGATCCAACAAGGATACAGCGCCGTTTGGAAACAAAATATGTGGATATTGCAACGGAATCTTTAGAAGAAGCGTTGTCAATCGCACGTGATGCGATGATAAAAAAGAAAGGATTATCAATTGGGTTATTAGGTAATGCAGCGGATATTATACCTCAAGTCGCAAAGATGGGCATAGTACCGGATATCGTGACTGATCAAACTTCAGCTCATGATGAATTAGATGGATATATACCAAATAACATGACTTATAACGAAGCTTTAACTTTACGAAAATCAAATCCTGACAAATATGTTAAAGAAAGTTTTCGATCTATGGCAGAACATGTAAATGGTATTCTAAAATTAAAAGAAATGGGATCAATATGTTTTGATTATGGTAATAATCTGCGTGGTCAGGCCAAAAAGGCAGGTGTAGAAAATGCTTTTGATTACCCCGGTTTTGTTCCTGCATATATTCGGCCATTATTTTGTGAAGGCAAGGGGCCGTTCCGTTGGGTGGCATTATCAGGTGACCCTGAGGATATTTATAAAACTGATGAAAAAATAAAAGAATTATTCCCTAATGATAAATCATTGCTAAGATGGATTGATTTAGCAAGAGAGAAAGTGCGATTTCAAGGATTACCATCCAGAATTTGTTGGCTTGGTTATACACAACGCGCAAAATTTGGAGTTGCTCTAAATAGAATGGTTGCTTCAGGTGAATTAAGTGCACCTATTGTTATTGGCAGAGATCACTTAGATTGCGGATCCGTAGCTTCACCTTATCGGGAAACAGAAGATATGAAGGACGGATCAGATGCAGTAGCCGATTGGCCGCTGCTTAATGCTATGGTGAACGTGGCTAGTGGAGCAAGTTGGGTATCAATTCATCAAGGAGGTGGTGTAGGTATGGGGCTAGCTATTCATGCTGGACAAGTAATAGTAGCGGATGGAACACCTGAAATGGAAATTAGATTAAAAACTGTTCTGACTAATGATCCAGGTACGGGCATATTACGTCATGCAGATGCCGGATATGAAGAAGCAATTAATAATGCAAAAGAATGGAAAGTAAAAATTCCACTAATGAAATAATTAATATATGTCCAAAATTAAATTAGTCAATATTGGTAAGATAGCAACTTATAATAGCCAAACAAAAGTTGTTGATAGTATAACAGGTAGTGATATCTTAATTAATGATGGTATAATTGAAAAAATCGATAATGATATAAATGAAAATGTTGAAATATTTGATTGTCAAAATAGATTAGTTACGCCTGGTTTTGTTGATCCGCATACACATCCTGTTTTTCTAAATGGGAGGGAAGAAGAATTTGGATTGCGGATGCAAGGCGCTACCTATCAAGAAATCGCCGAAAAGGGTGGTGGAATCAATAGTAGCGTAAATGGCGTAAGGAATACCTCCAATGAAGAATTGATAGCTTTGGTTACAAAGCGAATGGATAGATTTTTAAAATTAGGAACCACGACTATTGAAGCAAAAAGTGGTTATGGATTGAATGTGGAATCTGAATTGAAATCCTTAGAAGTTCTTGATTTAGTCAATCAAAATCATGCTATAGATATTATTCCTACATTTTTAGGGGCTCATGCATTTCCACCGGAATATAAAAATGATCGTAATGGATATGTTGATTTACTATGTAATGAAATGATTCCGGCTGTTGCAGGGCAGGGTATCGCAAAGTACTGCGATGTTTTTTGCGAGAATGGATATTTTAATGTAAAACAATCCAGGAAAATATTAGAAGCAGCTAAGAAACATGGCTTAATACCAAGACTACATGCGGACGAATTTGAAGATTCCGGAGCTGCTGAACTAGCTGCAGAATTAGGAGCAGTCTCGGCTGATCATTTAATGGCAGTTAGTGATGTGGGCATCGCTAAAATGGCAGAGGGGAATGTAACTGCTACAATACTTCCCGGTACTACATTTTTCCTCGGTTCGACAAATTATGCTCCTGTTAAAAAGTTAATGGAATCGGGAATAGATATCGCATTAGCTACTGATTATAATCCCGGAAGCTGTCACATACAATCTATGCCATTTATTATATCGTTAGCTTGCATATATATTGGTATGTCAGTAGAGGATGCTTTGAGATCAGCTACATTTAATTCTGCAAAAACACTAAATCTTGAAAAAGAGGTTGGATCAATAGAAATTGGTAAAAAAGCCGATTTAGTAATATGGGATTTGGAAAAATTAATTGAAATACCTTACAATGTTACGGATGTACCAATTATCAAGGTTATGAAAGGCGGAAAATTTATTTTCTAACTTTTCACTTAATTAATAAAAAAATTGGTTTATATCATAAACTGATACTTGTATGTTCTTGAAATATTGTTTTTTTAATTTGGACTTAAATTCGTTTGACCATTTACGTATTTCTTGTCTTGTTGGTAATGGTATATTTTGCTCTGCCATTGATTTCTCATAGTTTGAATTTGTGTCATATAACTCAGATAAATAAATAATATCTTCTTTACCAAGTGGCAATTGTTCTAGTAGTTTAACTGAATCTAATAAGTGTTGCTCGGCATATTTACTACCACCCGCACCGATTAAAAATATTATTCCAATATCAATTCCACCATTTTTTAATTTATGCGTTAGTTCTATTATATCTTTATTTAGCTGATGTTTGTTCAAGAATAACATTAAGTCACTATTCCCTGATTCAACTCCTAAATATACTCTTTTTATACCTAGCTTACTTAATTGTTTAAAATCATTTGCAGATTTCTTTAAACCGGTGAATACATCTATGAAAGAATAATAATTCTTGAATTGTGGAAAATGATTGTGAATTAATTTTAATCCATTTATTAGTCGATTTTGTGGTACTGCAAGAGCATTGGCATCTGCTAGAAAAATCGATTTACGTAAATTAATTCCTTCACCGAAAAATGATTTCACTTTACTAAGATGTATTTCTAATTCATCAGCAGATTTAATTTTAAATGGTCGGTCACGGTAAAAATTACAAAATGTACATTTATTATAATTACAACCTTCAGTGAATTGTATTACTAAGGACATATATTGGTCAGGTGGAAGGATGGAAATCGGTAAGTAAATATTATTAAATTCTTTTGCACTATTTTGAAGAGTTGTAGAATCCATTTTTAATATATTTTCCAAAGGGTCATGAAAAACATTTGACAATCTATTCTGATTATTTCTAATTAATATATGGGACTGTTCAATTAATGGTTTTATTTTATCAATTGGAATCTGTTTAATATCACGAAATTGTTCATTCTCAATAGTAAATCGTGATTTTAGATAATATTTGTTGTTTAAAGTACGTCTATAATTTTTGTAGTCTATGAACATACCGACTAATCGTCCTGCGAGATCAAAAGTCCATAGACTATTTTGTGGTTCCTCAAAAATATTAACAGCATTCTCTTTTAACGTGAAAGTAACGTTTTTACTCGATGACAATTGTACTTTTTCAATTATTGTGTTCATTTACACGTAAAAATTAAGAAATATGAGTAATAAGTTGTATTGTGCTTTTAAATATTTATTATTAAAACGTAGTGCTAATTTCAGATCAATTATTGCTAATAGTTAGGAGTATAATGTCAAATAAAATCGGAATATTAAATTGTTATTCGGATGAATCGATATCAGTACCAAGTGCGAGTTATTTTTCTGATATTATTAATGATACAACAATCATTAACACTTGTTATAACGAAAAAATTGAAAATATTAATAATTACAATGGTTATATTATCAGTGGTTCGCGTTCATGTTATAAAGATAAGATTAGTTGGATTACCGATCTAAAAGAAATTATAAAACAAATATATGATGAAAACATTCCTTGTTTGGCAGTATGCTTTGGTCATCAAGTTGTAGCGGATATGTTTGGTGGAATTACTGTTAGGAGTATTGTAAGTGAGGAAGGATTTCAAAATGTTCCAACTATGGTTGGAGAAAAACCAATCAATTTATTTTCTGATTTACAAAATCCGGTAAAGATATATCAATCGCATAACGATGCTGTAATGAAAGCGCCCCCTGGAAGTATCCAAGTAATTTATAATGAGAAATGTGTGCAGTATTATCAATTTGGTTCAATTTATTCGATTCAATCGCATCCTGAAATAACAATACCGATTGCAATAGAATTGGCTAAACGTGATGGAAATGATTTAAATTTAATGTTGAATGGAATGAATGAGCAGAATATTCAATCTCATAAGGTGTTAGAAAATTTTTCAAATATTGTAAAATAAGCTATACGATTGTAAAAACATTTTTCTATAATACTGTTTAATCTTCGTAATTTATTGCTCAATATTTTATACATTTATTAGTAATTAGATTTGTATTTCAGTAATTAAGGTTTACATGGGACAAAACCACTTAATAAACAAATTTCAATCAAAATTTAAAGAGAAATTTATTCCTGTCGATCAGATCTTTCAAAAGATACATATAGGTGATAGAATTTTTATTAGTACCGCCTGTGGTGAACCACAATATTTAGTTAATTCCATGGTTAAATATGTAGAAAATCATCCCAAAGCATTATTGGATTCCGAAGTAATGCATGTGTGGACGTTAGGTGTAGCACCTTATGCTAATGAAAAGTATAAAAGGAATTTTCGATATAATTCATTTTTTATTGGTGATAATGCTCGTGAGGCAATTAATGCAGGTTTGGCCGATTATTCTCCAATTTTCCTATCTCAAATTCCCGGATTATTTCGTAAGGGAATGGTTTCTTTGGATGTTGCATTAATCCAAACATCTTTACCGGATGAACATGGATTCGTTAGTTTGGGGGTGAGTGTTGATATTGTAAAAGCAGCTACGGAAATTACTCGTACAGTAGTCGCTCAGTTCAACAAGAATATGCCACGTGTTCATGGTGACGGATTTATTCATATTTCTGACTTAGATTATATTGTTCACCATGATGAACCACTTTTAGACTATCAAGATGAACCTGATAATGAAGTGGCAAAGCAAATTGGTAAATATGTTTCAAAATTAGTGGAAGATGGTGATACCGTCCAAGTGGGGTATGGTAGTATACCTAACGCAGTGTTATCTAGTTTAGGAAATAAAAAGAACTTAGGTGTACATACAGAATTGATTAGTGACGGAATAGTTGAACTTATGAAGAAGGGTGTTGTTAATAATTCGCAAAAAACTATAAATCGAGGTAAAACTGTAGCCACTTTTTGTATGGGTAATAAAAACACTTATGAGTACATCCACGACAATCCCGCTATTGAATTTAGAACGGTAGATTTTACAAATGATCCACTCTTAATTGCTCG
>JAUXHY010000029.1 GCA_030621275.1 bacterium
ATAACAAGATACGCACCGCTTTTCAGTCTTGCAATAGGACTCATTAATTTTGAGATCTCAGCTTCAATGCCCATGCTCTCGAAAAGTGGAGATTTAATTTTATATAATTGAAGTCTTTCGCTTAGATTAGGTGAAACGTCTTCTAAATATTTATGTAATTTATTATATAATTTTTTTGAATCGATTGTTATCTTACCAACATCGGTTGTAAGTAAATCTCGTATGACACTTGAAGCAGTTTCAAGATCTTCATAGATTAAAGCGGGAGCATCAGTATTCTTTGCTTTCTTTTCTAATTTACGCCAATGTGTAATAAGCATTTCATAATCATTCGTGATTTGCTCTTCACTTTTGCCTTCAGCAACAGTTCGAATTATCAATCCAAAATCTTTATTGCGCAATTTATTTGCGACTTTTTTGAGACGTCGGCGTTCGTATTTATCCCAAAGTTTTTTGGATATTCCTATATAATTAACATTAGGAACCAAAACTAATAATCGACCGGGAATAGCAATTTCAGTTGTTACACGTGGACCTTTATTTGCGAAGGGTTCCTTTATTATTTGGACGAATATTTCTTGTCCTGTATGGAGATCTACTTCGATATTACCGTTATCGGAATGCTTGTTATTATTTCGTTTTGAATCATCACGATCAACGCCAGCCAACAGAAATTCACCGTTATGAATTTCGGAAAAGGGTAAAAAGGCATTTATTCCATAACCAATGTCAACAAATGCTGCTTGCATACCTGGGATAACATTTTCTACTTTGCCTTTGTAAATATTACTAACCATCCGTTGCTGTCCCTGTTTTTCAACATAAACTTCAACTAAACGGTCTTCTTCAAGAATAGCAATTCGGGTTTCCCCCATGCTCTCATTTATAATAATTTCTTTCTTCATTACTCCACCTTTTACAACTGCATATTTTATATACAGGTTTAATACAATTGATTATATACCAACTGCTCCGCGATAAATAGTTATCCGGATTACGCATTTATTTTTTGGGAAGAAAGAAACGAAGGAAGGTAAAAAAATTTTGTATTTTAAAAAAATGTTTCAAATATCGGCAAAAAAAATAAACTTATTAGTCCTTCAAGCCTTTCTAACCCTGTCCGAAAATACAAGCTATTGAAATTTTCATCAAGAAAATTATTAGTTATGTTTTGATATAGTATGATTAAATTCCATTTGATTATTGTGTCGTGATTTGTGCTTGATTGCCGCGACAGTAAAAAAAGAGCTAAAATGGCAAGGAATTGCCTCGTTTAGCACGAGGTTTTTTATTATGAATAATATAAATGAAATAGCAAAAAATAGAATCTTAATATTAGACGGTGCCATGGGTACAATGGTTCAATCTTATGGACTAAGTGAAGCAGATTTTCGCGGTAAACGATTTCAATCGCATGCAATTGATTTAAAAGGGAACAATGATATACTTTCTTTAACTAAACCGGAAATTATCGAACAAATTCATTCTAAATATCTTCGAGCAGGTTCTGATCTAATATCAACAAATACTTTTAATGCAACAAAGATTTCTCAAGCTGATTATGGAACTGAATTATTTATTACAGAAATAAATTATGAAGCGGCTAAAATCGCGAGAGAAATTGCAGATAAGTTTACCGAAATTACTCCTCAAAAACCTCGCTTTGTAGTCGGTGTGCTTGGACCGACAAATAAAACAGCTTCAATGTCAGCCGATGTGAGTGATCCGGGAGCTCGGAATATTTCTTTTGATGAATTGATTGTAGCTTATTCCGAAGCTGTAAAAGCATTGATTGATGGCGGCGTTGATTTATTAATGGTAGAAACAATATTTGACACGTTAAACGCTAAAGCTGCATTATTTGCTATACAATCAGTATTTGATGAAATTGGTAAAAACATACCTGTTATGGTTTCCGGGACAATTACTGATACTAGTGGCAGAACTTTATCAGGTCAGACATTAGATGCTTTTTATTATTCAATAAATCACTTTCCATTATTCTCGGTTGGATTAAATTGCGCATTTGGTGCTGAACAACTACGACCGCATATCGCAGAATTATCGTATATAAGTAATAACTTTGTAAGCTTTCATCCTAATGCCGGTTTACCTAATGAATTAGGTGAATACGATGAATCACCGGAACATATGGCAAGGATTGTCGGTGAAGTTGCCGAAAGAAGATTGGTGAATATTGTGGGGGGATGTTGCGGCTCAACACCGGAACACATTGAAGCAATTGCAGAAGTAGTAAAAAAAATTCAACCACGCAAAATTGAAAAAAAGAAAAATTATCTTTTTTTAAGCGGATTAGAATCCACAATCATAAGAGATAATTCATTATTTATTAATGTTGGTGAAAGAACTAATGTTTCCGGTTCAGCAAAATTTCGTCGTTTAATAAAAGAAGAAGACTATGGTGAAGCCTTGAGCGTAGCGCGCCATCAAATTGACGGCGGCGCACAAATCATTGACATCAATATGGATGATGCAATGTTGGATTCTGTACCGGCAATGGAGAAATTCCTGCGCCTTATCGCCGCCGAACCGGATATTGCGCGCGTACCAATTATGTTGGATTCATCGGATTGGAATGTGTTGGAAACCGGCTTGAAAAATATGCAAGGCAAGGGAATTGTCAATAGTATTAGTTTGAAAGAAGGTGAGGTAGAATTTGTTGCACACGCTAATTTGGTTCGTAAATACGGTGCTGCTGTAATCGTGATGGCATTTGACGAAGACGGTCAAGCCGATAGCTTCGATCGTAAAATGGAAATTATAGAGCGTAGCTACAAAATCCTTACTGATAAAGTTGGTTTTCCGCCGGAAGACATTATTTTCGATCCGAATATTTTTGCCGTAGCTACCGGAATTGAGGAACACAATAATTACGCTGTCGATTACCTTAACGTTTGTCGCGCAATTAAGGAAAAATTCCCCGGCTGTTTGGTGAGCGGAGGTGTGAGCAATCTGTCATTTTCTTTCCGTGGAAATAACACAATTCGTGAGGCAATGCATTCGGTTTTCCTCTATCATGCCGTGCAAGCCGGAATGGATATGGGCATCGTGAATGCCGGTCAGTTGGTTGTGTACGATGACATTCCTGACGAATTACGCAGCGCGGTTGAAGATGTTATTCTAAATCGCCGCAGCGATGCGACTGACCGTTTATTGACAATCGCAGATAAATATAAAGGTATTAAAAAGGTTGAAGTTGCGGAGCAAGAATGGCGAAGTGAATCTGTTGAAAAACGAATTGACCACGCTTTGGTTGAGGGAATTGCTGATTTCATTATTGATGACATCGAAGAAATACGGCAGAGCGTTGATGATCCGGTAAAAATTATTGAGGGTCCGTTAATGGATGGGATGAACCGCGTCGGCGATTTGTTTGGCTCCGGAAAAATGTTTTTACCGCAAGTGGTAAAAAGTGCGCGTGTGATGAAGAAAGCCGTCGCTTATTTGGAACCATTTATTGATGCATCACAAGCTGATTCCGCCGGTTTGAAGGTAAAACCAAAAATCGTTTTGGCAACCGTGAAGGGTGATGTACACGACATCGGGAAAAATATTGTATCGATAATTTTGCAGTGCAATAATATCGAAATTATTGACTTGGGCGTGATGGTTCCGACGGAGAAAATCATCGCAACTGCGAAAGAAGTTGGCGCACAAATGATTGGATTGAGCGGATTGATAACGCCATCGCTTGCGGAAATGGAACACGTGGCAGCCGAAATGCAGCGGCAAGGATTTACAATTCCACTGTTGATCGGCGGGGCGACGACATCGCAATTGCATACGGCGGTGAAAATTGCGCCTAACTACGGGAACGTGGTGATTTACGTGCCGGATGCATCACGGAGCGTGCCGGTGGTGTCCGATTTATTGAGTGCAACGCGGCGCGGCAGATTTATGGAAATCTTGCGGGAAAAACAGCAAGAAGTGCGCAAAAATTATGCTGAACGCAAGAAACATGCCGCGCTATTATCACTTGAAGCGGCGCGCAAAAATAAATTTAATATTGATGCTGATTACACGCCGCCCGTTCCAAAATTTACCGGAATTAAAGTTTTTGATGATTATTCGATTGCTGAATTAACTGAATATATTGATTGGACACCGTTCTTTTCGGCTTGGGAATTGAAAGGAAAATATCCTGATATTTTGGATAGTCCGAAATTTGGCAAACAAGCCCAAAAATTATTTAATGATGCACAGATTATGTTGAAAAAAATATCTGACGAAAAATTATTGCAGGCAAAAGGTGTTTTTGGTGTTTTTCCTGCCGTTTCGGCAGGTGATGATATTGAGGTTTTTTCCGATGAATCAAACAAAAATGTTTTAGTAAGATTGCATCATCTACGTCAGCAAGTCAGTAAATCCGCAGGAAAACCAAATTATTGTTTATCTGATTTTATTGCTCCCAAAACATCGGGTAAAAATGATTGGATTGGCGCATTTGCTGTTACCGCCGGTATCGGCGTGAAACAATTAGTTAAAGAGTACAAAAAACAAAATGATGATTATTCTGCTATTATGGTAAAAGCAATTGCTGATAGATTAGCCGAAGCATTTGCTGAACAGTTACACCAAAAAGTGCGCAGAGAATTTTGGGTTTACGATTTGGACGAAGATTTATCAAATAATGATTTGGTTAAAGAAAAATATGTTGGTATCCGATCTGCACCGGGTTATCCGGCTTGCCCTGACCATTCCGAAAAGCAAAAGATATGGGATTTGTTAGACGTTGAAAAACATACCGGAATTACATTAACGGAAAGCTTTGCGATGTATCCGGCAGCATCAGTGAGCGGGTGGTATTTTGCGCATCCTGAAGCGCAATATTTTAGCATAGGGAAAATGACAAAAGAGCAAATTGCAGATTATGCTAAGCGTAAGGGGAGTAAGGAAAAAATAATAGGAAAGTTTATTGGTAGATTGGTGGAATAGTAGAGAAATGTCAAATTTCAAATGTTGTGTAATAAATGCTAACTATAAATTGCACAAATTTTAGTTTATAAATAATTAGTTTAAAATTTTACAAAAAGAATCTTGACATTAATTCCCTCATATTAATAACTTTGTGTTACAAAGTACTCTGAAAAAAGGAGAAAATAATGAATAGTACAAAACAAAATGAAGTTAATGATAACTTAAATGTTATTAAATCAATGATTGAAAAGACAAGAACCGATGCAGAGGAATCCGGTTCGATATTTATTTTATGGGGATGGTTAGTGATCGCTGCAACAATATTAACCTATTTCTTTGTCTATAAAGAATGGTTTGACCGCATCGGATATATTTGGTTTATATTAATGAGTCTTGGTGTCATAGGTATGATTTATATTGTGAAAAAAAGAACTAAAAAAGAGAAAGTAAAGTCATATTCAAGTGTAGCGCTCACAAATTTATGGATTTCCTGTGGCGTATCATTCCTAATAATATCATTTTTGGGTATTCCGTTAAAGGTAGTTCCGCTTGAATCACTCAATATTATTATGGCTGTTATTGCAGGAATTGGACTGTTTACGACTGGCGGTATTTTAGAATGGAATATGTTAAGAATTGGTGGACTAATTTGGTGGGTTGCCGCGATAATAATGATGTTTACACATTGGTATTTTCATACTTTAATTTTCGCAATAGCGATTATTCCGGGCTACTTGGTTCCGGGCTATGCGCTGAACAGAAAATACAAAAATAGTCAAAATGCATAAATTTGAAACATTAGATCCAATTGTTCACGCACCGGTGCGATTGGCAATTCTTACCGTTTTAATTTCAGTTAAATCTGCTGATTTTACTTATTTAAAGGAAGTGACCGAAACGACCGATGGAAATTTGGGTACGCATCTACAAAAGTTAGAAGATGCCGGTTATGTAAAAGTGGAAAAATCATTTGTCGGGAAAAAACCGAAAACGACTTTGAGTATTACTAAATCCGGACGGAAGGCGTATGAACGATATATAGAGGGAATTACAAAATATTTAAAAATTTAATGTAAAATGGTAACCATTATCCTTTAACCGGTTATCAAATTATTTGGTACATTTCGCCCTATGGAAAAGGAACTAAAATTAGCAATTGAAGCCGCACGTGAAGCCGGATCAATCATTATGAATTATTATCAATCAAAATATGAGATTCGTGATAAGAGTTATCATAATCCAGTAACGACAGCTGATCACGCAGCTGATACATATTTAAAAAATACACTCACGAAAGCATATCCTGAATATGGTTGGCTTTCGGAAGAAACAGTAGATACAAAAGAACGACTTAGTCACTCACGCACTTGGGTGGTTGACCCACTTGATGGAACTAAGGAATTTATTGAAGGAGTACCGCATTTTGTAGTAAGTGTAGCTTTAGTTGAAGATGGTGAACCAATTATTGGTGTATTATACAATCCCGCAAGTGATGAATTGTTTAGCGCCGCCAAAGGCGATGGCGCATATTTAGATGGTGAACGATTGAGTTGTTCCACAGAGAAAGATTTTAAGGATATGATCATTTTAAATAGCCGTTCAGAAACGCGAAATGGTTTATGGGAACCTTACTCAACGGATTTTAAAGAACAACGCGCTATCGGTAGTGTGGCATACAAATTAGGTTTAACATCTGCTGCGAAAGCAGATATTTTTGCATCGCTGCGACCAAAAAATGAATGGGACATTTGTGCCGGACATTGCATTCTTCGTGAAGCAGGTGGAGAAATGGTAAATTTGGAAGGAAAACCAATTACATATAATAATGAAAAAACATTGATCACTCCAGGTCTGATTGCTTCGAATGTGGAAATTCTTGATGAATCAATCGATTTATTTAAACAAAAGTAAAATTAATTATGAATGACGTACAATATCCTAAAGGTGCAATAAAGTGTTTGGATAAGGGTTTTATCCGCCTTGTTGATTCAATGGGTAGTGATGATGCCATTGTGCAAGCAGCGCGGGTGAGTTATGGCAAAGGGACGACTAAAGTAAGTCGCGACCGCGGACTGATTCGTTATTTATTGCGTCATAGACATTCTACTCCATTTGAAATGGTAGAGTTAAAATTCCACGCAAAAATGCCAATATTCGTAGCACGCCAATGGGTACGCCATCGCACAGCAAATATCAACGAATACAGTTTGCGCTATTCGGAAGCACAGCGCGACTTTTACATTCCGGAGAAAAAGGATATTCATTTCCAAAGTCAATTCAATAAGCAGGGGCGCGACGACAGGGAAGTTCCACCGGAATTGAAATCGAAGGTCGTTGATTATTTTAATGAAATATCTGAAAAGACATTTGCAATTTATGATGAGTTGAACGAAGCCGGCATCGCGCGGGAATTAGCGCGCGGAATTTTACCGGTGAATTTATATACGGAGTGGTATTGGAAGAATGATTTACATAACATTTTCCATTTTTTGCGGTTGCGGATGGATGACCACGCGCAATATGAAATCCGTGTTTTTGCGGATGCAATGGCGGAGTTTGTGAAAAAGGTTGTACCACTTGCTTATGAGGCATTTGAAGATTATTCCATCAATGGAATGTATTTTTCAAAATTGGAACGAGAGTTGCTTTCTACAAAACTCCCGGCACGCGTTATTGATGATTTGAAAGACGAAGTTATTTATCGCATTGTTGCAAGTCTTAATGAAAATAATAATCGAGATGAAGCTGAATTGTATCATTTATATCAGGAGAATGGTGGAATTGATTGTAATGATGATTTTAATATCAAATGGAAAGCCGGAAATATTGAACCCGATAATGTTTTTGAAATGCGGGAATTTTTATTGAAGCTTGAAGATTTAAAGAACAATTGAACCATAAAGGCACGAAGAACACAAAAATTAATGAAAAAGATTTAAACCGTAGAGTACGCAAAGAACGCAAAGAAATAATTAGATAAATAATCAATAATCAATAATCAATAGTCAATAGTCAATATTCAATAGTCAATATTCAATAGTCAATAGTCAATATTCAATAGTCAATTAGCAATGGGTCATAGACAAAGGTTACGGGAACGATTTCTAAATAGCGGTCTGCAGGGCTTCCATGATTATGAAGTTATCGAATTATTACTTACACTTGGTACACCGCGTAAAGATTGTAAGCAAGTCGCAAAAGATGCTTTAGCCAAGTTTGGATCATTAAATGCAGTATTGGAAGCTGATCCAATTGAATTACAGAAAATTGATGGAATTGGTCAAAGTAATGTATTTGGATTAAAATTAACTCAAACAGTAGCACGCCGTTATTTGGCAGATCGTGTAATTGGACAAAACATCATTACGTCATCTGATGAAGTTTTAGATTATTTAAAACACAATTTACGTGATAAGAAACAGGAGATATTTTCTGTAATATATCTAAACGGGCGTAACAATATTACCGGCATGGAAGAATTATTTCACGGTTCGCTAACGACCTCCGCGGTTTATCCACGTGAAGTTGT
Organism: bacterium; assembly: GCA_030621275.1. Classification (GTDB taxonomy): domain Bacteria; phylum Fidelibacterota; class Marinisomatia; order Marinisomatales; family JAHJCW01; genus JAHJCW01. The sequence continues at coordinate 8,468 of JAUXHY010000029.1, forward strand.
AAAAAAGGTACTTAAACAAAATGCGGCTGCCATAATTCTTATTCACAACCACCCAAGTGGGAATCTTAGTCCTAGTCAAGAAGATATCAAAATAACCAAAAAGTTAAAGGATGCTGTTGCCACCATTGATGTCAAAGTGCATGATCATTTAATTATTGCAGGAAATGATTACTACTCTTTTGCTGATAATAATCTAATTTAAAATATTTCATTTCTCGTTCGGTTCAGCTTGCTACGGTGTTAAGTAAGTTGATAAATTTCACGCCAACATAATTAACTTACAGGTAATAATGGCAAAATCATTTATATCGGGTGCAAAAGGTGAAAGACCGCGTTCCGATCTCCGTGTAAAATATACACTATCAAAAGAACCGCTTTCGATTTTTGTTAAGAGTACTGTTGACACATTGTTTGGCAAAGCAATTAAGCAACAAGCCGAGGACATTTGTGGAGATTTACAAGTCCACACCGGTACAATTGAGATTGAAGATTTTGGAGCTTTGCCTTTTGTGATTGCCGCCCGCTTAGAAGCGGCGATAAAACAAGCTCATCCGGATTTACAGTTGGAATCTCTACC
>JAUXHY010000270.1 GCA_030621275.1 bacterium
AACAAAGGAGAAATACTAATCGCAAAGAAAGCTAAAATTCGTGTAAATGAAAGAATAAATGCTGATAAAGTTAGATTAATTGATGCTGATGGCAATCAATTTGGAATTGTGGGTATACAAGAAGCTCTTGAACAAGCTCAAGAGGCCGGTTTGGAACTAGTAGAAATATCACCAAATGCAAAACCGCCTGTTTGTAAAATACTTGATTTTGGTAAATTCAAATACGAAGAGCAAAAGAGACAACAACAAAGTAAAAAGAAACAACATATTATTAAAATTAAAGAAATTAGATTACGACCAAGAATAGACCAACATGATTTGGAAACTAAAGTAAATATGGGTCGTAAGTTTTTAAAAGATGGATGTAAATTAAAAGTTACATTAATGTTTCGCGGACGTGAAATGTCACGTCTTGATTTAGGCGAAATAGTACTAGACAAAGTTGCAGAAATGCTAGCTGATATTGCAGATCTCGAAAAGCGAGAACCGATGGAAGGTAGACGGGTATCACTAATGTATAATGCAAAGTAGGAGAAACAGATGCCAAAACAAAAAACACGACGCGGTGCAGCTAAACGGTTTAGATTAACAGGAACCGGAAAGCTAAAGCGCAATAAAGCAAACCATAGACACATGCTAATTAGGCGTTCTAAAACCGTTAAACGCAAAATGCGTAATCCAGGTTTAGTTTCTAAATCTGATGAACGTAAAGTACGTCGTATGTTGTCGGTTTAAGGAGGGATAGATGCCAAGAGCAAACAGTTCTGTCCCAAGGCATAGAAGACATCGAAAAATAGTAAAGCAGGCCAAAGGCTACTATGGTGCCCGGAGCCGCACGTTTAAAGCTGCCAAAGATGCAGTATGGAAAGCAGGTACATATGCTTACCGAGACCGCAGACAGAGAAAAAGACAATTTCGTCGTCTCTGGATTACGCGGATAAATGCGGCGGCTCGATTGAACGGAATGTCCTATTCTGCTTTTATAGCCGGTATGAATGCTAATGGATTGGAGCTAAATAGAAAAGTATTAGCCGATTTAGCAGTACATAATCCAAATACATTCGCTGAACTGGTAAAATCGATTCAAAAATAACTATGTCTTTGAAAGACAAAATCGGGGCAGTTCGGAATGATTTCCGAGCTGCACTCGATAAGTTTCCAACCGATTCAATCAAGATAGATGAATTGCGCGTTCGATTTTTAGGACGTAAAGGTGAAGTAGCGCAATTATTTAGTACAATGGGTTCCATTCTTGCGGAAGAGAGAGCTGAAGCAGGCAAATTACTCAATGAATTAAAAGTTGAAGTACAGTCATTATTTGAATCTGCGGTAGAAAGCGTTAGTAAAAATCAAAGAAAAAAAGAAACTGATAGCGCAGACTACACACTTCCCGGAATTGATACTCCTATTGGTTCAATTCATCCAATTGAGCAAACTTTAACTGAAGTTAAAGAAATATTCAAATCAATTGGGTTCTCGATTGCCTACGGACCTGAGATTGACGATGAATATCATAACTTTGAAGCTTTAAATATACAAAAGCATCATCCGGCGCGTGATATGCAAGATACATTTTTTGTCGAAGATAATGCAGTTTTGCGAACTCACACCTCCAATGTCCAAATTCACTTAATGGAAAATGAAGAACCACCGATTAGGTATATTGTCCCCGGTAGAGTTTATAGAAATGAAGCGATCAGTTATAAAAGTTTTTGTTTATTCCATCAAGTTGAAGGACTTTTTGTCGATAAGAATGTGTCCTTTGCTGAACTAAAAGGTTCATTAGATTACTTCGTAAGACGAATGTTTGGTGATGATGTAAAAATTAGGTTTAGGCCAAGCTATTTCCCATTTACTGAACCAAGCGCCGAAGTAGATATTTGGAATTCTGAACGTAATCAATGGATGGAAATATTAGGTTGTGGAATGGTCAATCCTAAAGTATTTGAAACTGTCGGCTATGATTCTAGTATTTGGCATGGTTATGCATTTGGTATGGGAATTGAACGGATTGCCATGCTGAAATATAAAATACAAGATATACGTCATTTCTATCGAAATGATATTCGTTTTCTGGAGCAATTCTAATGAGATTATCAATTAATTGGTTAAGACAATACGTCGATATCAAGGAATCTCCACTAGAATTAGCAGATATGCTAACAATGCTTGGCTTCGAAGCAGAAATCGCTACGGATCTATCAAATTTAACCCATATTGTTACTGCAAAAATTGAAACTGTAGTAAAACATCCCAATGCGGATAAATTATCATTATGCCAAGTTAATGATGGCAAGGAGACAGTTTCGGTTGTTTGTGGTGCTCCAAATGTAGAAGCCGGACAAAAAGTTGTATTTGCCAAAGTTGGAGCAATTTTACCCGGCGATTTCGAAATTAAAAAAGCTAAGATTCGCGGTGAAGTAAGTTTTGGAATGATCTGTGCTGAAGATGAATTGGGCATTTCAGAAGAGCATGAAGGAATTATGGTTTTACCGGAAGATACGAAAATTGGTCTTTCGATTGGTGATGTCCTAAATGAAAAATATGCAGCACTTGAATTAGATATTACTCCAAATAGACCGGACGTATTATCGCATTA
>JAUXHY010000175.1 GCA_030621275.1 bacterium
CAAACATTTTGAATACCACGTTCACGAAATTCATCGACCATTTCAGGAAATAAAATGTGATTTTGTGTTTCAGGAAGTATAATACCAGATTTAATGTATTCACCACCAATATTTATCCCTTCTGTACCAATATGCCTGCTTATCATTTGGGAATCAATATATGTTGATGGTATATCCTCCGCAGTAATATCAAGCCCAAAATCAAAATCCTGACTAACACCAGCATGGAATACAACAACTAAATCATATTGATTAAATAATATATCATCGGTTTCAAATGCGGTTGTTATAGCATCTGAAAATAATTTCACGATGCGTTCTTCATGTAGTACATCTCTTTCTTCTTGACTTAAATCACTAATAAACGGATGGTAATAGGACATAGAATCAGGCAATGTATAAGCCATATCAGGTTCTGATGGAATAATGGCTGAATTAATTAGATCAATTCCAAACTGTCCTTTTGATACTGATCGAAAGTAATTATCAAGGGCTATTAATTGAGATTCAAAGTACGATTTATCATGCGGAGGTGGGTCAACTGTATAATTACTACAATAATTTGATTCATTAGTTAGTAGAAATTTGCCATTCCCGGTTGTCCCATCATGTTTATCAGCGTTAAAATCTATCCTTAAAGCCAATATTTTTAAATCGTGGTCAATTACTACACCCCACAATATAGAAACGGTCGTTAGCAAGACAAAAAGGAACATTTTGCTAGAACGACCGTACATTTTATAATTTAATTATATCTATATTTATACTTTATAAAACCCAATTAAGAGAAAAACGCATTGTATTCTCTAAAGGATGACCGGGTTCGCCAAAAGTATAGCCAAAATCGAATCCGTAACCACCATAACGCAGACCAATACCCATTGTTGGATTAAATAGTTTTCCGTTATAATCGTAAATATATCCTAAACGAATCGCGAATACATTTGAATACCAATATTCTAAGCCAATATTATGAACGACTTGCCTTAATTCATTTTCAATTGACCTTGCATCACCACTACCAACTTCTTTCTGTCCATATTCATTATATTTTCCACCGTCAGATTCAACCATTTCTCCTTCATCAACATCAATTTTATCATTACCATTGTTATCTACCCAATTCCAACCACCGATAACACCATCGGCAAGATTGCCAGGAGAAGCCATATCAATATCACCACCTATGAACCAGTCATCGACCCATGAAGTAAATAATGCTAAATATAATGGATCGGTGTGTGCAGTTTCTTGCTTTCCATCATTATTATAAAATGCATTTTTGTTGGTTTCATTACCATCTTCATCGTAACCACCGATGAATCCGTCACCATCCCAATCCATATCAGGATATGAAGCAACCAATAGTTTATTAATATCCCACACTACTGAAAGTTTATTATATTCAGAATTAAGTACTTGATAATTAAGACCTAATGTAAAATTAGTAGGTTGCGGGTCGGCCTGAGCAGGATCAATAAAAGATACTTTTGGACCAATATTAGTAATTGTGGTTCCCAAAGTTAGGCTTGGAAAGATAAATTCCTTCTTCATATACCCAACATCGAAACCAAAATCAGTTGAACTTCCTTTACCTTCTTCTGCACCAGCTCCCTGATCAGTTAAATGCTGATATGATACTTTTGCATTTATACCAAAAGCAGAATATTTATTGATTTTTGTACTATACGATAAATTAAAGGCAAACATATAACTTGAAAACTTTCCTAACTCAGCACCAACTTCATCTGTTCGAGTTTGCTCGCCAAGATTTAGATAAATTAAATGTCCACCGATAGTTCCAAGATTAGGGATTGATTTACGCATAGCAAAAAAATCATAAGCCATATCATCGGCTAAATTTGGAAGCCAATTAACATGCATTAATGCTAATTCGGTTCCTTCCAAAAACCCCAAACCTGCCGGATTCCAATAACTAGCGTATGCATCATCGGCAAGTCCGACATGTGCTTCACCCATTCCACCTGCGCGGGCACTAGGTGCAATTAATAAAAATATTGAACCGGCTTCACTTTGAGAATAACTAAACGAGGTAAATGTAAATAACGTTATTAAACTAACGACTGTAAAACGCTTCATGCGACACTCCTAAATAAATGATATTTAATTACTATAAAAAATCTTATTAAAAAATATTAGCGTTTTAAGTATAGATATGTCCTTTTTAATTAAACAAATATATGCAGTTATAATTATTCTCGCAAGAAATGTTTCAAAATTATATTTAGTGTAACATCTATGGTATTATGACTAAAATTGATTAGTTATTTCAATATATTACAAAGCATGACATTAAAATATATTATCATTATCTGTATTTTTTATCTATTCGCATGCGATACACCTCCGCCTGAAGAATATATCCTTAAAACTAGAGAAGAGACAATCCCGGACTCTGCAGTTAAAATGACTCCCGAAACAGATCTACATCCTCCAATTTTGCATTCAAATGATTACGAAGAACCGGTACCATTGCCAGGTACGATTAATACTGCCGGAGCTGAAGACTCTCCTTTTATTCCAATTAATAGAAACGAGTTCTATTTCTTCTTCACTCCAGACGTAACTGTACCAATCGAAAAACAATTATTAGATGGTGCAACCGGTATTTATTCAGCATTAATGACTAATGGAATTATTACAGACGTAAAACGTGTTTTACTACAAGATCTAGATAAACTTTCTTTAGATGGTTGTACTTTTGTAAAAGAAGATACAATGTGGTTTTGCTCTGCACGAGAAGGATATACCGGACTTCACTGGTTCACTGCTGAATTTGTTAACGGAGAATGGACAAATTGGGAGCTAGCAGATTTTAATTCAGAGTTTGAAGTTGGAGAACTACATATTTATGGAAATGAACTTTATTATCACTCATATAAAGATGATAGTAAAGGCGGTACAGATATATGGATGTTAAACAGAATAGATGGAGAATGGACAAACCCTGTGAATATTGAGATTGTTAATTCAGAAGCAAATGAAGGAATGCCATATATAACTCCCGACGGAGAAGAGTTATGGTTCAATAGATTATATCGAGGGACTCCTGCTGTTTTCAGGTCTAAAAGAGTAAATAGTCAGTGGCAAGAACCGGAATTAATTGTCTCCCAGTTTGCTGGTGAACCAACACTTGATGCTGAGGGAAACATATATTTCGTTCATCATTTTTATAAAGATAATGAAATGATTGAAGCCGATATTTATATTGCTTACAAAAAATAATTAATTAAGAAATCCAATTGAGATGATTGGTATATAAGTAATCGCTAAAACTGCCAATAATCTTACAATAAAAAATGGTAAAGTGGAGCGATACACTTTTAACATCGGTTTTTCAAACCGATATGCTGATAAAAATAAATTCATACCAACCGGTGGAGTAATAAATCCAAGTTCCAAATTAGCAATAAAAATGATTGCCATATGTACAGGATCTATACCAAAATATTCTCCTAACGGGGCAAGCAATGGTACAAATACAATAATCGCAGAAAATATATCCATTAGACTTCCTACTAACAACAATAAAATATTTAACATTAATAAAAATACATATTTCGATGAGATTACTGTTTTTACCCACGCTAAAAGTTTCAATGGTATTTGTGCATCTACCAAGTAACTGGTTAATCCCATTGCTACTCCTAGTATGATCAATACACCACCAATCAGAGCAGTACAATCGATTACTATTTTAGGTATGTTTTTCCATTGGAAATCTTTATAGATGTATATTTCAATTATAAGTACATAAATCACTAGTGTTGCAGCAGTTTCAACTAATGTCATGTAACCGGTAAATATGCCCAACAGGATAAAGATTGGAATTAATATTTCCCAAATTGATTCCTTAGTTGAAGAAAATAC
>JAUXHY010000140.1 GCA_030621275.1 bacterium
TTTTCGACGGTCTTTGCAACCTTTGCAAAGGTTCAGTTAATTTTATTCTAACGCTGTCATTCTGAGAAGCGCAGCGACGAAGAATCCAAATCCTTAAAATAATAATAGATTCTTCACTATGTTCAGAATGACAAAGGATTCTCACTAAAAATACTTAATTTCAATCTAAATTTTAAAATAAAAAGAGGTGATCTTATGAGAAAACTAACAATATTCTTTTCAATTATTTTAATAGGACTATTTGTAATGCAATGTAGTAAAAAACCTGCCAATGTGGAAGCTCCTGTTGCGGAGAAAAAGCCGCACGAAATGACAATACACGATGATACACGAATCGATAATTATTTTTGGATGAATGAAAGAGAGAATGAGGAAGTAATTGCTCATTTAAATGCGGAAAATGATTATAAAACTAAAATGATGAAGCATACTGAAAAACTTCAGAAAAAACTTTATAAAGAGATAGTCGGTCGCATCAAGCAAGATGATGAATCAGTACCCTACAAAGATAACGATTATTATTATTATCGCCGGTTTGAAGAAGGCGGGGAATACCCTATATATGCCCGTAAGCAAGGCAATTTAGATGCTGATGAGGAAATTCTGCTCAATGTTAATGAAATGGCAAAAGGGTATGAATTTTATAATGTTAATGGCTTGAATGTCAGCATTGATAACAACCTTTTAGCTTATGGAGTAGATACTGTTAGTCGTAGAAAATATACTATCCATTTTAAAGATTTGAGTTCCGGAAAAATATTTGATGAAAAGATTCCCAATACAACCGGAGGTTCAGTTTGGGCAAATGACAATAAAACTGTCTATTATACAGTAAAAGACAGCACTCTGCGTCCGCATAAAATTTATAAACATATTCTCGGTACCGATCCCGCAAGCGATGTTGAGATTTACCATGAATTTGATAATACATTCGGCACATTTGTTTACAAATCCCAATCCGATAAATATATTATTATTGGCTCGTATAGCACACTTTCCACAGAATATCGCTATCTCGATGCCGATAATCCCGAAGGTGAATTTATGGTATTCAATCCTCGAGAAGATGACCACGAATACAGCATAGCACATTTTGAGGATAAGTTTTATATCGTAACGAATTGGAAAGCAAAGAATTTCCGTTTAATGGAAACACCTGTTACCGCTACAAGCGATTATAATTGGACGGAAGTAATTGCGCACCGTGATGATGTGTTGTTAGAAGGCATCGATATTTTCAAAAATTATCTCGTAGTCAGTGAACGTAGTAATGGATTGGGTCAGATTAGGATTATTAATCAAAATGATAATTCCGAACATTATTTGGAATTTGATGAAGATGCATACTTGGCATATACATCTGATAATCATGAGTTTAATACGGATTTACTCCGTTTTAGATATACATCTTTAACAACTCCTAACACAACTTATGATTATGATATGGCAACCAAAGAACGTGAAATGCTTAAGCAAACTGAAGTTGTTGGCAAATTTGATTCAAATGATTATCAATCTGAGCGTCATTTCGCAACTGCTGACGATGGAACAAAAGTTCCGATTTCACTTGTTTACAAAAAAGGATTAGTCAAAGACGGTACAAGTCCTGTATTATTATATGCTTACGGTTCATATGGGAGTAGCATGGAGACTTATTTTGGTTCGCATAGATTAAGTTTGCTCAATCGTGGTTTTGTATTTGCAATTGCACACGTTAGGGGTGGGGAAGAGATGGGACGTTATTGGTATGAAGATGGAAAACTCCTTAAGAAAAAGAATACTTTTACTGATTTTATTGATTGCGCTGAATATTTAATTGATGAGCAATTCACCAATTCTGATAATTTATTTGCAGTTGGTGGTTCAGCAGGTGGTTTACTTGTAGGTGCAGTTGCAAATATGGCTCCTGAATTATTCAAAGGAATTGTTGCCGCTGTTCCATTTGTAGATGTTGTAACCACAATGTTAGATGATACAATTCCACTAACCACAGGCGAATGGGACGAGTGGGGTAATCCCAATGAAAAGAAATATTATGATTATATGCTTTCTTATTCACCGTACGATAATGTAATAGCACAAGATTATCCGGCAATGTTAGTTACAACCGGTTTGCATGATTCACAAGTTCAATATTTTGAACCGGCAAAATGGGTTGCTAAATTACGTGAACTAAAAACTGATGATAATTTATTAGTATTTGATATTAAAATGGATTTTGGACATGGTGGAGCTTCCGGTCGATTTGAGCGCTATAAGGAAATTGCGCTAGAATATGCATTTATGTTAGATCAAATTGGTATTAGAAAATAGTGATATTCAATGCAGAAATAATATCAGCAGCAGTTGTGCTGTTCTTTGTGATGGATCCATTAGGAAATATTCCGATATTTCTGTCATTATTAAAGGATATTGAACCAAAAAGACGATGGAAAATTATCTCAAGGGAATTATTAATTGCATTGGTTATATTACTGATATTTCTATTCTTCGGACAACAGCTACTCAACCTTTTACAGCTAGAGAGTGAATCGGTAAGTATTGCCGGTGGTATAATATTATTCATAATTGGTATTAGAATGGTATTCCCGTCAAGGGGGGGAATAATGGGTGATCAGTTAGAGGGGGAACCATTTATTGTTCCTTTAGCAATTCCGCTGATAGCAGGACCATCAACATTGGCGACATTAATGTTGTTTGTACATTCCGATCCAACTAATATGCTTAATTGGCTATCCGTATTATTGATTGCATGGGCAATAACGGCTGTAATACTATTATCTGCACCAATCTTCTATAAAATTCTTAGGAAACGTGGTCTTGCAGCAATTGAACGATTAATGGGGATGATATTGATAATGATTTCCGTACAAATGTTTGTTACAGGAATAAAAAGCGTTCTTTAATGAAACTATCTGATGTTATATTAAATAATTAAAAGGAATAATATGAAAAAGAGTATTTTAGAAATTTATGCGATGGCAGTTTGTTTTGTTACCCTTATTGTATTTACAGTTACTCTTGGAGTTGGTATATACAATATAGTGGAATTAGTTAATCCTGAATTAACAATGAACGCTTGGGAATGGGAAAAATATCAATCAAACGAGACTTTCTTTGAACAAATGCCACGCAATTATGATGAAAAGGGGAATATAGACAGTAGAAGTGACTATGATAATGATGAAATTACAAAAAAACGGGAAAGCGGTTTTAAAATTGCGTTAAAATCTGTAAAGAGAGGAGCATTACAAAGCTTAATTCGTGTTCTAATTATTTTAACCATTAATATTATAGTATTTATTCCACATTGGAAACTTGCTAAGAAGAGTAGGAAAGACTAAAATCCATAAAAAAACTCAATGCATGCGCCCGTAGTTCAATGGACAGAATGAAGGATTCCGGTTCCTTTGATGCAGGTTCGACTCCTGCCGGGCGTACTTATTTATTGAACATTGATAATTTAAAATTTACAATTCAATATAAATAGTATATCATGTATAACAAAATATTATTATTATTGGCTAAATTCATGTATTAAGCCAAAGAAATAATGTCAAAGATTAAAACAAAATTTATCCTAATATATTTTATTACATTAATTTCGGTCGGATCGTTAGGATTCCATCTAATTGATGGTGAAGAATGGGGCTTTATCGATAGTATATATATGACAATAATTACTTTGTCAACTGTAGGTTTCGCAGAAGTACATGAATTGACAAATATCGGCAAATTTTGGACAATATTACTCATAATATTCGGGGTTAGTGGGTTTGCACTATTTATATCTCAATTAGGAGAAAATCTTATGGAATTAAGGGAAATGCGTCGTCAAAGAGTTCAGCAAATTCTTAAGAAACTGCGCAATCATTATATCATCTTTGGCTATGGCAGGATGGGCGCCATAATTGCCGATGAATTAGCTAAGAAAAAAGTAAAGTATGTGATTGTTGAAAACGATGATGAAAAAGTCATCGCTTTGCAGGAAAAGGGATATCAATATTTTCGTGGTGATGCCAACGCAGATGAAACACTAGAAGCCGTTGGTGTTAAATATGCAAAAGGTATTGTTGTAACACTTGGAACAGAACAAGATAATTTATTTGTTACAATGTCAGTTAGAACGCTAAATAAAAAAGCATTTTTACTTAGCAGATGTAGTCATGAAGATACAAAATTTAAATTAACTCGTGCCGGCGCAAATAAAGTTGTGAATCCTTATGTGGCAGGCGGTCATAAAATGGCAGAATTACTTATTGAGCCAAGCATTGAAGACACAGTATCAATTTCGACTCCACAATTTGATATAGATCTGGTTGTTGAAGAAATTGAGTTAAATAACGTACCAAGTTTAATTGGTGTTATGATAGTTGATTCGAATATACGAAAAAAATACAATCTAATAATAATTGGGATAAAAGATAAAAAGGGCAAGTTTCAATTAAATCCTAGTATGGATTATAAATTAGGGAAAGATCAGGTAATTATGCTAATTGGTGCGAAAAGCAATATGAAACGGTTTCAAAGAGCATATCTCAATAATAAGTAATTGTCGTATAAGATAGATTATGTATAATAACTAATATATTAAAATATGCCTCTTCCTACCTTACTACAAAGTTGATTATTTTATTTGGAACATAGATTTCTTTTACAATTTCCTTATCTTCCAAATATTTAGCAGTATTATTACTTTCTTTTGCAATGCTTAATATATTTTCTT
>JAUXHY010000055.1 GCA_030621275.1 bacterium
TTAAATTTTTATCGCGAACGAAATCTTTTAGAAGAAGTTGACGGATTAGGGACAATATCTGAAATAACTAACAGAATATTAAAAGTTTTGGAGTAAATATGTTAAAAGTTGGACTAACCGGTGGCATTGGCAGCGGTAAAAGTACAGCAAGTTTTATCCTCGCTAAATTAGGTTCATACGTATTCGATGCCGATGCTGAAGCAAAAAAAATTCTGAATGATAATGAAGAAGTACAAAATAACATTATTGATGAATTTGGAAGTGATATTCTTGACCATGATGGAGTAATTGACAACAAAAAACTTGCTGAAATTGCTTTCCAAGATGAAGATCATCAGATGATTCTGAACTCCATAATTCATCCGTTTGTATTTAGAACATTAGATAAACAATTTGATAAAATATCAAAGCAAAACAAGCATACTAGTTTCATAGTTGATGGTGCTTTGATTTTTGAGTCAAGCATGGATCAGCATTTGGATTTGGTTTTGCTTATTGCCTCCTCATTAAAATTCCGAATAGAACGTGCCTTAAATAGAGGGACATTATCCAGAGAAGATATAATTCGGAGAAATGAGCTGCAATGGACAGATGAGGATAAAGCAACGTCGGCAGATTATACTATATATAACAATGGTACTGAAAAAGAACTTGAAGATAAAATAAAAGAATTCCACAAAGAGCACATTTATAGATAGTTTTAGTGAGCTATTTAGATTGAATGTAAGACGTTAAATGAGTTAATTTTTACGTCTATTAAAAAGTAAATATTAGGTGATTTATGGCAAAACTACATGGTCATGTAAAGATCGAAATTGAGAATTGTAAAGGTTGTGAGTTGTGTGTTAATGAATGTCCTCAAGATTCCCTTAAAATGTCAAAAAACATTAATAAAAAAGGCTATCATTATGCTGTATTAAAAGACGATACCTGCACCGGCTGTACAAATTGTGCATTAGTATGTCCCGAAGCAATAATAACTGTTTATAGGGAATCAAAAACATCCAAGGAAAAAATAGCTACAATTACAGATGTAAAAGATAATATTTCAATATCAGTAAACTAGGATTATTATGGGTAAAAAATTATTAATGAAAGGTAACGAAGCTCTTGCTGAGGCCGCAATTCGAGCAGGCGTGAAAGGATATTTTGGATACCCAATCACTCCACAATCAGAACTTTTAGAATATATGGCTACTAATTTAGACTCTCGCGGAGGTGTGTTCTTGCAAGCAGAGAGTGAAGTAGCAGCAATAAATATGGTTTATGGGGCATCCGGAACGGGTACGAGAGTAATGACGAGCACCAGTAGTCCGGGATTTAGTTTAATGCAAGAAGGAATTTCATACATGGCTTGCGCTGAACTTCCTTGTTTGCTTGTAAATGTTGTACGCGGTGGTCCCGGATTAGGAACAATACAACCCTCGCAAGGAGATTACTTTCAAGCGGTAAAAGGTGGTGGGCATGGTGATTATAAACTAATCGTTCTCGCACCTAATAGTGTTCAAGAAATGGCGGATTTGGTTTATTTAGGCTTTGACCTTACTGACAAATACCGTAATCCAGTGCTAATTCTTGCCGATGGTGCCTTGGGTCAGATGATGGAATCTGTAGAATTTCCTGAATATAATGTAGAGGAACATTTTGTTGATCATTCAAGTTGGACGACTGTCGGCAGAGAAAATGGAAGGGAACAACATTACATAACTTCTCTTCATCTCTTATCAGAAAAAATGGAAGAGATAAATGTCCACCTACAAGATAAGTATAAAAAAATTCAAGAGAATGAAACTCGGTTTGAATCAATTCAGACCGAAGATGCTGATATACTTATTGTTGCTTTCGGGCTATCGTCACGATCTTCCCAAAAAGCTTTAGAATTAGCACGTGAGCAAGGATTGAAGGTTGGTATACTCCGTCCAATTACATTATTCCCTTTTCCTTCAGATGAGTTGAAACATTTGGCAAATAGCGTAAAAGGAATTTTGGTCGTTGAAATGAATGCAGGTCAAATGGTTGAGGATGTACGCCTCGCGGTTGGTAGTAATGTACCAGTCGATTTCTATGGTCGTATGGGTGGAATGATACCTCAACCTGATGAAATTGTTGATAAAATTAAAGATTTATATAAACAAGTGAAAATATAGCAGGATATTTATGGAAACAACTAGAGAAGGCATCGTTTGTAACAATCTTGATCAAATGGATGTCGTATTTGACAGAACTGAAGTTCTTCATGATACACCAACAAGTTATTGTCCGGGCTGTAGTCATTCAGTAGTTCATCGCTTAATAATGGAAGTTATTGAGGAATTGGGCATCTTAGGTGACACAATTGGTGTTGCACCCGTTGGCTGTTCAGTTTTTGCCTATCATTTTATGAATGTAGATATGCAGCAAGCCGCGCACGGGCGCGCGACAGCCGTCGCCACTGGCATTAAACGTGTTTTGCCTGATAAAATTGTATATACATATCAGGGAGACGGTGATCTTGCCGCCATCGGTACTGCCGAGACAATTCATACCATTAATCGTGGTGAAAATATTGTTATGATTTTTATCAACAACGGAATTTACGGAATGACCGGTGGACAAATGGCACCAACCACACTTGAAGGAGATGTTACTTCTACAACACCACATGGTCGTGATACTTTAATTCAGGGTCATGCAATAAAAATAACTGAGATGGCTGCAATTATGGATGGCGCCTACTACGTAACCCGCCAGGCCGTTAACTCAGCTAAAACAGTTCGTAAATGTAAAAAAGCAATAAAACAAGCTTTCCAAAATCAAATTGATGGCAAAATTGGTACAAATTTTGTCGAAGTGGTAAGTAATTGTCCTTCCGGTTGGAAAATGACACCAATCGAAGCAAATAAAAAAATTGATGAACAGGTGTTAGATTATTATCCATTAGGCGATTTAAAAACACCACCTAAAGGAGCTTAGGATGAACGAAGAATTAATTATCGCCGGTTTTGGCGGACAAGGTGTTTTATCAATGGGCATGACTTTAGCATATGCCGGAATGGTGGAAGACAAACAAATAACATGGTTCCCAAGTTATGGACCTGAAATGCGCGGAGGAACTGCTAATTGTACTGTTATTGTCTCGGATACAATTGTAAGCTCACCGATTATCAGTACTTATGATACAGCAATTGTACTCAATCAACCATCTTTAGAAAAATTTGAATCAAAAGTTAAGCCCGGTGGTACATTAATCTATGAATCCAATACTGTTTTGAATCCACCAACACGAAAAGATATTACTGTTTATGCAATTCCGGCAGCTATAGAGGCAGGTAAAATTGGCAATGCAAAAACGATGAACATGATCATCCTCGGTGCTTTTTTATCCAAAAAACCGTTGGTGTCCGTTAAGTCAATTATGGAAGCTCTATCAAAAGTTTTACCTGAACGTAATCATCATTTATTACCGATTAATGAAAAGGCACTCAAACTAGGGATGTCCTTAATTAAATAAGGGTAACGTCTTCTTTATTTTAGCCATTAATCCCGGTTCAACTACTACTGAAATCGGTTATTTCAGTAATGGGCGGGAATTATGGCGTAAACAAATAAACCATTCGCAAGGTTCTTTATCTGCAAAGATACCCAACCAACTTCAAATTCGTTTCGATTCATTAAAATCTTCCTTCAATAAAATAACTAAATTGGATGCTATTGCTGCTCGTGGCGGACCGTTAAAACCACTCGCAGGAGGAGTTTATAATATTAACGAAAAAATGTTATCTGCTTATATGTCATGTGAACATGCAAACCATGCCTCTAATTTGGCTTCGCTTATCGCTGACAAAATATCATACCAATTTGATGTACCTGCATTTATTGTAGACCCTATAACAACCGACGAGTTCATTGATGTAGCAAGAATTTCCGGCGTTCCAGGTATTGAGCGAAAAAGTCGAAGTCATGCATTAAATATTAAATATTGTGCTCGTAAAGCTGCATCAGAAATCGGTATTGATGTAAATGATACAAAATTTATTGTCGCGCACCTCGGCAGTGGATTCTCTATCGCGGCGGTAGTTGGAGGGAAAATTATTGATGTGAATGATGCTTTACTTGGAATGGGACCATTTTCGACACAACGCGCCGGTAGTTTACCGATTGCCGGTATTTTAGATGAAATATTTGTTAATGAAAAAACTCGAGAGGAAACAGAACGATTATTCTCACAAGAAAGCGGATTGAAAGCATATCTTGGAACAAATCAATTTCAAGAAATTGAACATAGAATGGCGAATGGAGATGAAAAAGCATTATTGATTGTCAATGCAATGATATATCAAATTGTTAAGGAAATTGGCGGGTTGCATGCAACATTTGCGAGTAAGACATCGGCTCTAATAATAACGGGCGGATTAGCTAACTCTAATTATTTAATTGAAAAACTAAACGAATATTTGAGTTTTATCCAACCACATATTGTCTATCCTGGATCATTTGAATTAGAGGCGCTAGCAAGCAGCGTATTGAGAGTTTTGAATAACAAAGAAACCGCAAAAGAATACGTATGATTACATCCTATAAAGAAATTTATGACTCAGTTTCAGGGCATGAACCAGTACGATTGGCTGTTGTAAATCCCCAACGCAAATATATCCTGCAAGCATTGGAACTCGCTGAAGCTAAAAATTGGATAAAACCTTTGCTCTTTAAAAATGACAATGTTGATAAAGCATTACATGATTCTATTGCAGCCATACAAAACGGTGATGCAGATTTGCTGATGAAAGGCAATATTGACACTGCAACTTTATTAAAAGCAATCATGAACAAACAAAATGGGTTGCGGTCAAATAAATTCCTATCGCATGTTGCTGTTTTAGAATCGCCTAATTACAAGCGGCTTATATTAACCACCGACGGAGGTGTAAATACTACACTATCTGAAACTTTATTAGACTCAATTATTGAAAACGCATTACAGGTTACTCATACATTAAAAAATACCCAACCAAATATTGCAATGTTAGCATTGATTGAAAACGTATCTGAAAATTTACCAGAGACAGTTTTGGCATATAATACCGCTGAACAATATAAAAATGATTCGCGTTTTACAATAGAAGGACCAATAGCACTTGATGTTGCTTTATCGGTAATAGCGGCAGAGGCTAAAAGGATAGATTCAAAAATTGCCGGTAAAACCGACATATTTATAGGTCCCAACATTACTGCCACCAATTTTATTAGTAAAATGTTGTTGAGTATTGGTGAATCAAAAGGGGGTGGTGTAATTATTGGTGCAAAAATTCCAATTATATTACTATCTCGCTCAGATACGATGGAAACAAAACTGAATTCCATCGCACTTGGGCTATCAATTTATCATAATCAATTTAAAATGAGATGATCATGAACAAATCAAAATTTCCTCTTGATGAAAATATCCTGAAAAATATTATTGAGAATCATGAAGTAGATCTAAACAAAATTGGCATCCGAGAGTTGAAACGTCTTGTAGATGATTTAGCCGATCAATTAAATATTGATTTTCTACATTTTGAATTTGGAGTTCCCGGTATACCGGCTGATAGAATGGGTCCTGAAGAGGAAATCCGAGTACTTACTGAAGATAAAAAATTACCTTCAACTTACCCACCATTTGATGGCATCCCACGATTAAAAAAAGCAACTGCATGTTTTGTGAAAGCATTCTTAAATATTGATGTGGAACCAGAAAACTGTATCCCAACAGTAGGGGCTATGCACGGTGGTTTCATCGCTCAAGCAATTGCCGGACGTAGATTCAAAAAGACCAACACTATTTTATATCTTGACCCCGGATTCCCAGTAAACAAACTCCAAACAAAATTTTTAGGGTTAAAGAATGATTCTATCGATTTGTATAATCATCGTGGTATTCAACTTGCAAAAAAACTTGAGAAGAAATTGTCAACAGGGAAAATAGGTGCAGTTTTATGGTCCAGTCCAAATAATCCTACATGGTTGTGTTTAAAGGATGAAGAGCTTAAAATGATTGGAAAATTATTAACCAAATATGATGTTATTGGAATAGAAGATTCAGCATATTTTGGCATGGATTTTCGTTTTGATTATGGAGTGCCTAATCAACCGCCATTCCAACCAACAGTAGCAAATTATACCGATAATTATATTATTATAATATCAAGTTCGAAAATGTTCAGTTATGCCGGACAAAGAATTGCTGTATCGGTAGTTTCACCAAAATTATCCAAAAAGAAATACAGCAATTTGAAAAAATATTATGACACAAAATCGTTTGGACACGCTTTTGTGCATGGCGGAATTTATCCGACTACTGCCGGTGTTCCACAATCACCACAACACGCACTATCAGCCCTATTCGAAGCTACCTGCAAAGGAGAATATGATTATCTCAGTAGAGTACGTACTTATGGTGATCGGGCAAACAAAGCAAAAGAAATATTTCTATCAAACGGCTTTGAGCTCTTATACGATAAAGATATGGACGAACCAATTGCAGACGGATTTTATTTTACTATCAAACGAAAAGTCATGACCGGCGGTGAATTGTTACACTCTATGTTACTATTTGGAATGTCCGGTATTCCAATGCGTCCAACCGGCACCAAGCGTGAAGGTGTACGAATTTGTGTTTCTCTTGTACCACAGGAACAATATGGAGAACTTGAGAAGCGTTTAAAAGAATTGGATCAGTTTTTAAAAATCCGGTAGAAAAATAAAATTTTACACTCCTAACCTTGCGAAGGTTAAAATCCTTCGCAAGATTTTTAATAATTAAGGCTACCGCCTTATTTGCATATTGTACTATTCAGGTTATAGCCTTATATTTGACACAATTAAATCAGGCTATAACCTTATGAATGAACAAAAATTGGTATTAGAACAATTAGATACAAATATTATCAAATTCAATGAATTGGTAGATATTACCATTCCACCTAATGGGTGGATTTACTCAATTAGGACTGCTATTCATATGTCATTAAGACAGCTTGCCGAACATTTAAATATTACAACTCAAAGTGTAAAAGAAATTGAAGAACGCGAACAATCTGGCTCTGTCTCAATAAATGTTTTGCGTAAAGTTGGAAAAGCGCTCAATATGAAATTCGTCTATGGTTTTATCCCACAAAGCGGAACACTAAATAAAATGATTGAAAGTAAAGCCAAAGAACTTGCTAAAGAGATCGTTCTGCGAACTTCTAGTACTATGCAGCTTGAGGATCAAGAAAACACGAAAGAACGAATCGAAAAAGCAATTCAAGAAAAAACAGAAGAAATAATAC
>JAUXHY010000093.1 GCA_030621275.1 bacterium
CTTTGCAAGCTGAATCATTGATTCTATCACGAAGAGAATCTGATGAGAATGCACCGAAAACAATTGAGTGTACTGCACCAATGCGAGCACATGCCAACATTGCTACCGTGAGTTCAGGAATCATTTGCATGTAAAGACATACTCTATCGCCTTTTTCAACACCATGAGATTTCAATACATTTGCAAATTTCGATACCTCATCTGTTAATTCACTATATGTGAATCTTTTATCTTCAGCCGGATTGTTACCTTCCCAAATCAATGCTGTTTGATCACCGTGACCAGCTTCAACATGTCTATCTAAGCAATTATAGGCAACATTTAATTTACCACCTTCAAAGAATTTGATGTTTCCTTCAACAAAGTCAAATGAGCGAACCTTATCCCATTTCTTTGTCCATGTAATCCGTTCAGCTACTCCAGCCCAAAATTCGTCTGGTTTATTTACCGATTCGTCATACAATTTTTGATACTGATCAAGATCAGATATCCATGCATTTTTGGATGAATCTACACTTGGTTTATATACTTTTACAGTCACTTATTCCTCCGAATATTTAGTAAAAATTGTTAGTTATTATTCTTATTAAGAAATTTTCGTTTATAATTTATTCTTTAAATTTACAGAGCATAATATATCGACTACAAGGGAAACGGACTCTATAATCCTATTATTTTTAATCAAAAAAAAGGAGTGAAAATATCACCCCTTTTTTTTGATTATATTTGGATATTGTTTATTTTGCTAAATATTCCTTTGCCATCTTTTCACCTTCTTCAATATCAACTTTAATAAGTAAAAATCCACCTATAATAAATAATATTAAAATTGAAAGAATACCATATCTAATATTACCAGTTACTAAAGTAATTGTACCCATCATTAACGGACCAAGAACTGCGGCAAATTTACCTAGCATATTGTAAAATCCAAAAAATTCTGCAGATTTTTCAGCAGGAATGAGTCTTGTATACAAGCTACGGCTTAATGCTTGTATACCTCCTTGGAAGAGACCTATCATACCAGCTAGAATAAAGAAATGCCATGTTTGGGTCATAAAGTATCCTAAAAACGTTATAACACCATAACCCATAATACCAGTCATAATAGCTTTTTTTAAACCTACTATATTGGAGTATTTAGCAAATAACAATGTACATGGGAAAGCAATAAATTGAACCATCAATAGAGCAATAATCAAAGCACTATCATCAAATCCAAGTGTTACACCAATATCAACCGCCATTCTTACAATTGTATCAACACCATCAATATAAAACCAATAAGCAAATAAAAATATTCCAACTACTTTAAGATGTTTAATATCGCGAACTGTACCTGCAAGTTGTTTCCAGCCTAAACTAACCGATTTAATAATGCCAACTTTTTTATAAATCTTTGGTTCTTTTACCCATAAAAATATTGGGATGGAAAAGACAGCCCACCAAATTGCAACAGAAACGAATGCTAACCTAATCGCAGTTGCGCCATCGGCGATTCCAAACATTTCCGGCATTTGATACATCAAAACATTTATTAAAAATAAAATACCTCCTCCTAAATATCCCAAACCAAATCCAAGAGATGATACATAGTCTACTTTCTTTTTTGATGCTACCCCTGGTAATAGTGAATCATAAAATATATTTCCTCCTGAGAATCCAACAGTAGCTAAAATATAAAATAGGATAGCTATTTGCCATTGCCCTTGCGCAACCATCCATAAACCACCGGTCATTATAACACCAAGGAATGCAAATGTGAATAAGAATTTCTTTTTCGCTGTTCCCCGATCTGCAATAGCGCCTAAAAAGGGAGCTAGAGCTGCTACTAATATTGATGCAATTGAATTACCAAGTCCAAGATAATAAGTGCTTTGCGACATATTTTCTGGATCTGACCAATATTTTTTAAAGAAAATTGGGAAGAAACCAGCCATTACTGTTGTTGCGAATGCTGAATTTGCCCAATCATACAGCGCCCAACTGCGATATGCTTTTTTGGTGTCAATCATAAATCCTCCGGTTTGGTTTAATTGTACATTCTATAATGTTAAGGAAATTTAATACGAATTTGATGATATACAACAAAATATATAGGCATGAAAAAAATGAAAGGGAATTTGTAAATAATAAATCTGCAATCTTAAATTAAAAAGTGGAGCCAGACGGGATCGAACCGACGACCTCTTGAATGCCATTCAAGCGCTCTCCCAACTGAGCTATGGCCCCATTTATCAATAAATAAGCGAGCGGAATTTAGTACTTCAAATTGCTTGTATCAATAATCTCTTACAAATTATCCATAAAATAATTTGTTATTTTTGTCCATAGATGAAATGTAGAATTGCCACTTCTTATACCGTGCGCACGGCTTGCATACGATATAAAATCTGCATGTTTATCTGCCTTGACAAATTCTTCCATTAACTGTGTAGCATGTTGAAAATGCACATTATCATCCATCGTTCCATGAACAACTAATAACTTTCCCTCTAATTTATCTGTATATGAAAATACAGATGCATTTTTATATCCATCAGTATTTTCGCCTAATAGCCCCATATAACGTTCAGTCCAAATTGTATCATATAATTTCAAATCATAGTTACCAGCTACAGCTACTCCCACCTTAAAATGCGGAGCTCCTTTGGTCATGCATAGAGCAGTCATATATCCACCTCCGCTCCAACCCCATATTCCAATTCTGTTTTCATCAACGTAAGGCAGTGAACTTAAATATTTTGCGCCTTCTACTTGATCATGCGCTACCCATTTACCGATATCTTTGTAAGCAAGATATTTAAATGCCGTTCCACGACCACCTGTTCCACGCGGATCGATTGAGAACGTAATATAACCTTCCTGATTAAGATATTTATTCCATAATCCGCCCTGCCGATTGACAACCACTTGGCTTCCCGGTCCGGAATACCCAAAGACAATAACAGGATATTTCTTTGTTGGATCAAAATCACGCGGTAAAGCTATCATAGCATTTAAAAGCGTGCTGTCATCAGAAGTTTGTACTTGTATAAATTTGACTTCAGAAAATCCATAATCTTCAAATTGCTCCATATCTGTAACTGATAATTCCCTTACTTTAGTACCATCAGCTTGATATAATGCTATAGCCATTGCTGAATTGGCTGATGAATAATAATCAATATAATATGAATTTGTTGGAGAAAATCTTACACGATGCGAGCCTAATTTGTCGCTTAGTAATTTGAAATCTGAACCATCAAATTTAACTGAATAAAGATTCGATTCAATCACAGATTCCTTCTTACTGCTAAAATAGACTGTTCTATTCTTCTCATCTAATGACGTAATTCCTGAAACTTCCCAATCTCCGCTTGTAACAGCATTGATCAGTGTACCATGTTTATCATAATGATAGACATGTTGATAGCCGGAGTGTTCAGATAAGGTAATAAAACTTCCATCTTTCAGAAAAAATAGATCATCGGTTAACTCAATCCATGCTTCACTTTCATCAGTCCAAAATACTTTTCCCTTACCTTTTTTTATATCATATCGGAGTAATTCTAATCGATTCTGATATCTATTGATTCTGGTTACAACCAATTCCTGTTTTCCACTTTCAGTTTGTGAACTTTCTAACCACTTCATGCGAGGGAAATACATTTCTTCAGGAACATTCAAATCCATCCACTTTGTCCTTTTTGTATTTACATTTACAACACCAATATTTAAAATCGGGTTGGTCTCACCTACTTTTGGATAATGATGATATTTTATAACCGGATAGTTATTTAATTCATCGATCATAGGAAATTGTTTTACATAAGTTTGATCTTCCCGCACAAATGCGATGTATTTACTGTCAGGTGACCAACGGTAGGCATCATATGAACCAAATTCCTCTTCGTAAACCCATCCGAAATGACCATTTAGAATGTTAAAAGAGCCGTCCTTTGTTAATCGTATTGTCTTATTTACATCTATATGAAAAACATACAAATTATTTTCATTATTTACATATGCTATTGATTTTGCGTCTGGTGAGAACTTTACATTTCGTAAACGATTCCCGTTGGCAACTTTATTTACTAAACCACTATTCATATCATATAAATAATAAACTGCTGATCTTGAATTGCGCCAAATACGTTGCTGGTCAATAACTAATAATATTTTATTGGTTTGTGGATGAATAGTATAATCAACTAATTGGAGATTTTCTCCGTCGTAAGCAAATTTATCTCCTGATAAAAATAAAGTTGTATCCCCCGCAGCCAAATCATATTTATACAATGATCTTGCCTTAATAGTCGTATCAATCTTGAAAAATAAATAATCATCTGTATCCGGTAACCATTTCCACTGCCCAATTGATGCAACTTCAAAGGGTGGTTTTTTAAATACATCTTCCAGAGATAAATCTTTCCATTGTGCAGTAAGTACTGAAATCATAGAAAGTATTATAAATATCCGTATTTTTTTCATGAAATAATTCCTTATTTGATAATTTTAGATAACAAATAATACTGTCATTTTAGCATATTTATCCATTCCGAATTTCATTCGTAATATCGCGCAGTTGTTCTTTGCTAAACCGAAGTCAATTGTCTAAATTCGCTCCCTGTATTTATAATTATAATTTAAAGGTAAACAATGGCTGTAATGACATCAATACGGACAAAAATGCACATCGTTTTGTGGGCTGTACTAATTTTATTTTTACTAAGTATGACAGTTGGAGGACTCGTTGGCGGTGCTGATATTTTAGACAACTTACTTGGTAAAACTAATCCCGCCGAAGCAATCGGCGTAATTAACGGCGATAAAATTCCACCTGACTTTTTCAATCAATTGGTAAATCAACAATTGGAGCAATATCGCGCAGGCGGACAAACAGTTAGTGATCAAATGCTTGAGAATACTCGCAATCAAGTATGGAATAACATCATTCGAGAAAATTTGGTTGGCGCAGCTATCGAAGATATGGGCATTTCAGCAACAGATGAAGAAGTGCTTTTTCACTTGCAAAATAATCCTCCTCAATTCTTAACTACTATGCCGGCGTTTCAAACCAATGGACAATTTGATATGCAAAAATATCTTGATGCAGTTAATAATCCGGAAGGTAATGAATGGGCTCCTGTCGAACAAATAATGAAAACTAGTGTTATCCCTAATTATAAACTACAAAAAATGTTGTTTTCTTCTATTACAGTTTCTGATTCTGAAGTTCATGAAGAATTCATCCGTAGAAATATAGATTATACAATTGATGCCATCCATGTTGTTGAGAGCAATATAGATGAAACCGATTTAGAAGTAACCGAAGATGAAATCAAACAAGCATATAATAATCGCAAAGATGAATTTGAGCAACCCGAATCAAGGAAAATGCGCTTTGTTTATTGGAAAAAAGAGGCAACCAATAGCGATACCGTTTCAATATATAACGATGCAATTTATATAATCGAACAAATTAATTCCGGCGAAGATTTTGCTGATTTAGCAAATTTGTATTCAGAAGATCCGGGGAATAATGCGGAACAAGGTTTACCAAAGGGTGGTGATTTAGGTTGGTTTGAACGTGGACAAATGGTGAAGCCTTTTTCTGATGCAGCATTCAGCGCCCGTAAAGGTACAATAGTAGGTCCTGTTTTATCACAATTTGGTTATCATGTCATTAAAATAATTGATAAAAAAACTGTTAATGGTAAGAGTCAAGTTCATGGAGCTCATATTTTGCTGAAAATAACTTTTGGAGCGGAAAGCCGCGATGTATTACGTCGAGATGCGACCTTATTCAGCTACGATG
>JAUXHY010000115.1 GCA_030621275.1 bacterium
CTCTAGAATCCTCGTCAGTAAATGTATTTTATCGTCGGGGGTCTTTATTTTTATATAAAAATTTATAAATTTATTATTCATTCTAACTATTACAAAAGAATTGAGGGAAATATGGAAATAAGAAATATTGCAATTATTGCACATGTTGATCATGGAAAAACAACAATGGTTGATAGAATTCTTCATCAAGCAAACTTGTTTAGGGATAATCAAGAGGTTCAGGACTTAATTCTGGACTCAAACGATCTAGAACGAGAAAGAGGGATTACAATTTTATCTAAGAATGTATCTGTTAGATATAAAGACACAAAAATCAATATTATTGATACGCCTGGTCACTCAGATTTTGGAGGTGAGGTAGAACGAGTTTTAAATATGGCTGATGGCGTACTTTTACTAGTTGATGCTTTTGAAGGACCAATGCCGCAAACACGATTCGTTTTGCAAAAAGCACTAGAGCTTGGTTTAAAACCTATAGTTGTTATCAATAAAATTGATAAACCAAATTGCAATCCCGACGAGGCGAATGAACAAGTTTTTGATTTAATGTTTTCTCTCGATGCAACGGAAGCTCAATTAGATATCCCAACTGTTTATGGCTCATCTAAACAAGGATGGATGGGAGGTGACTGGACAAAACCGACAAATGATATAACATATTTGTTAGATACAATTATTGAGTATATTGATCCTCAAAAGGATAATCCGGGAACTTTACAATTACATATTAGCTCATTGGATTACTCATCATATACAGGAAGAATTGCTGTAGGAAGAGTGCATAGAGGAAATATTAAAATGGGTGATAATGTTTCTATTGTTCAGAGAAATGGTCTGATACATAAATCTGTAGTAAAGGAACTCTATACTTTTGAAGGATTGGGGAAGGAAAAAACTAAAAAGGAAGTTCAATCTGGCGAAATTGTAGCCATAATGGGACTTGAAAACTTCGAAATCGGAGATACAGTTGCTGATATAGAAAAACCTGAAGCATTGATTCCCATAACCGTTGATGAACCAACTATGAGCATGCTATTTACTATCAACAATTCCCCCTTTTTTGGAAAAGAAGGGAAGTATATTACTTCAAGACATATACGAGATAGATTATATAAAGAAACAGAGAAAAATCTAGCATTGAAGGTTGAAGAGACAGATTCTCCTGATAAGTTGTTGGTTTATGGTAGAGGAATTCTTCATTTATCCATTCTGGTCGAAACGATGAGAAGAGAAGGGTATGAGATTCAAATAGGTCAGCCAAAGGTAGTTATTAAAGAAATAGACGGTTATAAAAATGAACCAATAGAATTATTATATGTTAATGTTCCGCAAGATTTATCTGGAAAAGTAATCAAAATAGTAGCTAAACGTAAGGGAGATATAATCAATATTGAGAAAAAGAATGACTGGATAAATCATGAATTCAAAATATCAGCTAGAGGATTAATTGGACTTACCAATTTAATATTGACGGCAACTAAGGGTGAGGCAGTCATATCACATAGGTTTAAAGATTTTGAACCGTGGAAAGGTGATATATTAAGTAAGAGAAATGGCGCATTGATAGCTATGGAAACAGGAACTTCTATTGCTTATTCAATTGATAAGCTGCAAGATAGAGGCAGATTTTTCATTGATCCAAACGAAAAAGTTTATGCCGGTCAGGTGATAGGAGAGAGTACGAGATACGACGATATAGTAATAAATGTGACCAAGACTAAAAAGTTATCTAATATGCGTGCTTCCGGTTCAGATGAAAAAGTTTCAATTGCTCCAGCAGTAAAATTTTCTTTGGAAGAATCAATGGAATATATTGGAAAAGATGAATATGTAGAAGTAACCCCTAAATCCATACGTTTAAGAAAAATATTGCTTAGTGAACATGATAGAAAAAGAAATAGGAAATCGGAAGGGTGATAAAATTTGAGTTGAATATTCCATCATATTCATACGGTATTTTCAAAGTTTCATAGAGGTTATTTTACTAACAGCATTTTCTTAATTACTGAATTATTGTTCTGTGATAATCTATAAAAATAAACTCCGTTTGTTAAGTTTATAGCGTTAAAATCAAATTCATGGTTGCCTTGTTGTAACTCTTCATCAACAAGTGTAGCTAATTCATTCCCTAGGACATTAAATACTTTTAATGATATGAATCCTGTTTCGGTCAGAGTAAAATTAATTTTGGTAGAAGGATTAAACGGGTTAGGGTAATTCTGTGAAAGGGAAAACGATTTGGGTACGGCCAATTCTTCCATGATTTCAACATTAGTTGGATTTGAGAAAGTTGTCAGAATACCAAGATGGTCCGAATAGTAAAAATCTTGGCTGATTGGTTTGTCTCCAAATAGATAAGAATCATCAGTATGCAGAATAGAATTATTATGGACGAAAATATAATCTATTCTAATTGATTGACCCGGATATGGTGCTGTAAATCCATTTGAATTAGGATGGATTGTTTTATAAGTATCGGAATAATTAGCATTAATCATTTTTAAATATGATGGCGTATCAGGTGTAGCATTGAAATCACCGATAATTATTCCGTTGTAATTATTTTGCGGTGCCATTTTAGAAAAGGCATAGTTTAACATTTCATCAATTTCTTTCTCATTCACCCATGCTGAATGATATGATAAATGCGTATTGAAAAAGTTAATATTGCCTATCGGGGTATTAAACAATCCCCAGACAACTTTTCGTGGAAAAACTCCGGGTTGTAAATCAAAGTAGCCCTGCTCCTCAAATGCGTATTTGCTAATAATTCCAACATATTCTTTAAATTGGTTATCCCACGCATCGTGTGTTTTTTCAAAGTAATAATAATACGGAATGTTAAAATGGTCACTTAGCGCATTTCCGATGACAATTACTTGATTATCGGAATTATCACCACTTTTATCTTCGTTGATCTCCTGCAATCCTATAATGTTGGGATCAAGTTCTATAAATTTATTAATAATATGTTGGATCCTTGTGGCTGGCTCGGTTCCAGGTCTCATTCCTTGGATATTATATGTGGCTACTTTTAGTGAATTTTGCGCAAATGAGGTGCTTGAACTGATAATAAGGAAAAGGAGTATGAATATTTTAATATAGATTTTCATGATTGTTCTCTAATGCCAAGATAATAATTAACAATTTAAATAAATAAAATATATTCTAATCATATAAATCTCAATTTTGAAAAACACAATTTTGGAGTAACTTTCAAGTTGAATTTTATTAGATAAACGGTAAACAAAATATGAAAAAGAAAATAAGAATAGGTGTAATGGGTTTCGGCAGGATTGGACGGAATTTATTCCGATTAGGCTATAAAAATCCTTTGTTTGATTTTGTAGCAATCAGTGATTTGGGTGAACCGGAAGCAATGCATTATTTATTAATGAGAGATTCCGTTTACGGCACGATGACAGAGGATGTAATTCTTGATGGTAATTATTTAAAGGTTCGTCATCAAAATACCAGATTATTAGAAGGTGGCAAACCGGGAAGTATCCCGTGGGATGCATTTGATGTTGATTTCGTTTTAGATGCAACCGGTAAGTATCATCATCGTGCTGACTTGCAAGCGCATATTGATGAAGGCGCAAAGCGAGTTATTGTTGCTGTTCCACCGGTTGAACCGGTTGACAGGATTGTGATAGCCGGTATAAATGATCACTTGATTAGAGCTCACGATAAGATAATTTCTGTTACTTCTTCAACTACTCAAGTATTGGCATTGATGGTCAAGATGCTCGATGAAAAATATGGTGTCGAAAGAGCAATGATGACTTCAATCCATGCTTATACTTCTGATCAACCGCTTGCTGATGCGGTTAGATCTGATTTGCGACGTAGTCGTTCAGCGGTGGAAAATATTATACCAAATGAAAACGAATCTCCACGCTTGGTTAGTGAATTAATGCCAAAATTCAAAGGGAAATTAGCCGGAATGGCGTTAAATGTTCCGGTCCCCGATGGTTCTTGCGTGGATTTATCGACGGAATTAAAAAATATGCCTTCTGTTAAAGAGTTAAATGCGGCAATTAAATTTTATGCAAATGGTTCGCTAAAAGGAATAGTCGGTTATACCGACGATCCAATTGTCTCATCTGATGTTTTAGGAACTATCGAGACAATGATTTTTGATGGAAAAGCAACCATGATCACCCAAGATAAGTTGTTAAAAACACTTTGTTGGTATGATAATGGATGGAGTTTCTCTAAACGGATACTTGAATTAATAGAA
Organism: bacterium; assembly: GCA_030621275.1. GTDB lineage: Bacteria > Fidelibacterota > Marinisomatia > Marinisomatales > JAHJCW01 > JAHJCW01. The sequence goes on from JAUXHY010000115.1 coordinate 4,244, forward strand.
GCCTATTCAAAATTGGAGGTGAAATAATGAGAATTGCACTTAATGGTTTTGGAAGGATTGGTCGTTCGGTTTTCCGTATTCTCAATGCGAGAGATGATTTTGAAATTGTAGCGCTTAATGATATTTCGCCGTCCGACTCTTTAGTTTATTTGTTGAAATATGATACGGTTATGGGACGTTTCCCTGATACGGTTGAATTAAAAGGAGATGTTCTTGAGACAAGTAAAAATAAAGTTAAGATGTTGGAAGAAAGAAATCCTGCTGACTTGCCATGGAAAGAACTCGGAATTGATGTTGTAATCGATGCAACCGGCATATTCCGTACTAAGGAAACTTTATCTGCACACTTAAAAGCCGGCGCCAAACGTGTTATTTTAACTGTACCTGCTAAAGATGAAATTGATTATACGGTAGTGATTGGTGTCAATGACAATGGACTAAAGAAAGAACACCGCATAATATCGAATGCAAGTTGCACAACAAATTGTTTAGCGCCAATGGCAAAAGTTTTAAATGATGCTTTCGGTATCGAATATGGTGTAATTAATACAATCCACGCTTACACAAATGACCAACGTCTTGCGGATGTACCGCATAGCGATTGGCGTCGTGGTCGCACTGCGGCAGAAAATGTGATACCAACAACAACTGGAGCAGCACGAGCCGTTGGAGTTGTATTACCTGAATTAAAAGGTAAACTTGACGGTATTGCAATGCGTGTACCGGTTCCTGACGGCTCAGTAGTGGATTTAGTAGTTAGACTAAAACAAGATGTAACTCCAGATCAGATTCATGGCGCTGTTAAGGCTGCTGCTGCATCAAAACGATTGAAGAGAGTATTGGAGTATTCTACTTTGCCGGTTGTGTCAAGCGATATAATTGGTAATCCACATTCATCGATTTATGATGCACCGTTCACGCGTGTTATCGAAGGGAACTTCGTTAAAACACTGAATTGGTACGATAACGAATGGGGTTACTCCAACCGCGTGGTCGATTTGATTGATCTACTTAGAAATCTAGATTAAATAATATCTATTGTAGAGACAGGGCATGCCCTGTCT
>JAUXHY010000221.1 GCA_030621275.1 bacterium
GATAGAGCAATTAAAACGATCAATTTTAATTTCATCATTTTCCTCATTTATTTGTTTATTTATTTTTCACCAACAGTGTGTAATATTATAAAGTAATAACGTAATTTTCAAGAAATATAAATAATACATATTGAATATAATAAATATATTCATTATCATTGTATAAAGTGATGTCAAATAGTATTATTTATTGTAATTATCGTAATTATTGTTGATTATGTTGTAAAATTGTAAATTTCAAAAGTAAATTATCATTTTAACCGGGTAAAGGAATATTATAATGGAAGATTGTCTTTTCTGCCGAATTGTAAATAAAGAAATACCAGCGGAAATTGTATTTGAAAACAATAAATTATTAGCTTTTAAGGATATTGATCCACAAGCACCGGTTCACATTCTAATTATTCCAAAAGAACATATTACAACTACAAATGATCTTAATGATAATCATAAAGAATTAATAGGTGATATGTTATTAACTGCAACAAGACTTGCCTCCGAATATAATATTTCCGAAGATGGATATAGAACAGTATTTAATTGTAATAAAAAAGGGGGACAGGCTGTTTACCATATTCATTTGCATTTATTAGGCGGCAGACAGATGAAATGGCCCCCGGGTTAGACTAATATCAAGCTTAGATAATCCTTATTATTTCCGTAAACTTCACGTCTTGATTTTAATTGAAAACAGACTAAATGTATATATCTCAACTCGTAATTAACGGTTTTAAAACATTCAATAATAAGACATCACTTGAATTTGGCGATGGAATTACTGCTGTTGTTGGACCTAACGGTTGCGGTAAAACAAATATTGTTGATGCGATAAGATGGGTCTTAGGTGAACAGAAGCATAGTACTTTACGTAGTGCTCGCATGGAGGATGTAATATTTAATGGCGCCAAGGGTACAAAACCACTTAGTATGTGTGAAGTTTATTTAACCGTTAAAAATGATAAAGGTAAATTGCCGATCGAATATACTGACGTCGAAATTGGTCGCCGTCTTTATCGCGATGGTGAAAGCGACTATTTTATCAATCGTACATCCTGCCGTTTAAAAGATATCAATAATTTGTTTGTTGATACCGGACTTGGAGCTGACTCATACTCTGTTATTGAGTTAAAGATGATTGAACAAATTTTATCAGAGACCGATCAAGATCGAAAATTTCTTTTTGAGGAAGCTGCCGGTATAAATAAATATAAAACACAAAGACGGTTATCTATTAAAAAATTTGAAGCAACAAAATTTGATTTAGAAAGAATCAATGATATAATCAATGAAGTTGATACAAAAGTCAAAGGATTAAATCTTCAACTAAAACGATTTAAACGACATGCAACTTTGGTCGAAAGTCTAAAATCCAACGCGATAGATCTGAGTACGCTTCAAATTAATAATTATTTAACGGCAAGCGAACCATTAAGGAAAAAAATTGAAGAGTTCTCTCATCTAAGAGATACCAAAATTTCCAATCAGGATTTTAGCGAAACTGAATTAACTAAACTTCGTGCATTATATGATGAACAGGTTGGTGAAATAAATCTAATTAGGAGTGATTTAGATAAACGAGATGAAGATAGAGAAGATGCACGTCAAAAAATATTAATTTGGCAAGAACAAAATCGTTCAGCAGATGTTGCTATTGAGCGGTTAAAAAGTGAAACTGAATCAAATAAATCACGGATAGAAAAATATAGAATTAATATTACTGAAAAGGTAAAGGAATTAGACTCAATAATCCCCAAAATTGATGAAAAGCTTTCAAAATTTAAATTAGAACAAGAAAAATTTGACAATATAGAAAACACATATAAAGCTGAGCAAAAGTTAGTTGATGATATTCAGACAGAAAGATGGGAATTACAGAAAAAAATCTCTGAAAATAAATCACGTACAATTAGCACAGAATCATCAATAAAAGAACGTTTATCACTTAAGGATAGGTTAGATAAAAGAATCAAATCTGAGACAGATTTAATTGAAAAACTTAAAGCTGATGAAAAAATATATAATGATAAATATAAATCAGCAAATAATAAATCTACTGAAATATCTGATCAAAAAGATGTTATCGAGGAATGTTTAAATAAACTGAATCAAAGTTTAATAGAGACCAAATCAGAAAAGCAATCGTTATTAGTAAAGTTGGAATCTTTATCTAATCAATTACAATTTTATCAGGAATTGATGGTTTCTCAAGCAGATTTACCAACCGGTTTAAAGTATATATATGAAAATAAAATTGAATCGGACTCAATAATTGGAACAATCGCAGATATTTTTTCTACCGATGAGAAACATGAAGTTGCGATAAATGCTGCCTTAGGGGAATTTGCAAACAGTCTCGTCTGCAAAGACCGTGAATCGGCTATGAAAATATTAAAGGATATTCGAGGTAAACAGGCCGGTAAAATTTCATTAATTCCATTTGAAGAAATTCCAAATAATGGTACTGACTTGTCTGTTATTCCTCAAAATGATTTGATTATTGGTAGGGCTAGTGATATAATAAAATCGAAAAGTCAATTTAAGTTATTAGCCAATCTATTGCTTGGTAATACATTGATTGTTAAAAACTTAAATCAAGCAGTATTGGATTCAAATTTGTCAGGATGGACATTAATTGATTTAAGTGGGGTCTCATTTAACAATAATTTAATCTTTAAAAATCCTGGTTCCGGGAAAGGGATCATTATTGGAAGAAAAGAAAAAGTTGAATTACTAAAAATAGAAATTGATAAAGTAAAAAAGAATATCAAAGAGCAAGATATTGATATTTCCAAATTAGATGCAAAAAAGATTGAATTGGATAATAATTTAGTTAGTATAATTGAACAAATTGATTCAGATAAAGATAAATTTGATAAACTCAATACCGACTATCAGCGCATCATATTTGAGATAGATAATAAGAAAAAAAATATAACTGATGCGAAAAATGAATTAACCGAAGTAAGTCAATCTATAAATGATTTACAGAATTCATTACAATCGTTACTTAAAAATGTTGAACAGATTGAAAAACAATTCAAGGGGATACAACGCAAATTAGATGATGCAAATGAAAAGTTGCAGGAATCACGCAGTCAACGTGATGCACATCATCAAACTATACAAGATTTGCGAATTGAGTTGATAAATCTTGAAAACAATCGTGATAATCTAAAATCACAAAAAAAGACTG
>JAUXHY010000116.1 GCA_030621275.1 bacterium
AATTAGTCTAATCGATACTACTCTATCGTTTATATATATTAATTATGGGAATACGTTCAACATTTCTCAAAGTTTTGATATTTGCGAGGGACTTCCTGCTGAAGGAACAGAAGATGAAACCGGATGTGATGATGTACTTAATACAATTGAGTTTTTGTTTGGCTTAGATGAAGGAAGTCTCGTAAAAGCTGAATTAATTTATCAATTATTTTTTGAAAAAATACCCGATAATCAAGTTGCAAAAATATCAAATAATTCGAAGAATTTATGGGAGATTTCGATACCACAAAGAATAGAACAATACCTGGCTAATTTTAAGAAATAAATTCATAAATATAATTACGCAATCTTATATTTAACTGTTATAGTTGATCTTCTTAATTGATAGAGAAAACAGAAATATTTTAGTAAAAGTTTATATTAACGATTAACTTAGGATTACTATGAATCAACTAAATGATCTCAAATTAATTGATGATCTGACATCAGAATTATACAATGCAATATGCTTTGAAGTTGGCAGTCATCCGCCAGTGGAAAAATTAAAAGAGCTATTTATACCAACTGCCAATATGATCAGAAATGATGACGCTACACCGGAAACAATGACAGTTGATGACTTTATAAAATCGTATACCGAAAGAATAGAGGATGGTACAATCCAATCATTTTACGAAGGTGAATTAAATCATATCACTGAAATATTTGGTACGGTTGCACATCGCTTTAGCACTTACGAAACAAAATTTGACTTAACAAATCCTGAACCTTTTTCCATTGGTATTAATAGTATTCAATATATCAAAACTGGGGAAAATTGGAAAATCTCCGGTATTGTTTGGAATAATCAAAACGATACTAATAAAATTCCTGATAAGTACCTATAATTGTCATTCCCATGAAAATGGGAATCCAATAAATTCACCCTACTGTCCTACGGACATCGCCCCTCGAGGAGAGACAAAGTCCCTCTCTGGAGAGGGATTTAGGGAGAGGAATCACGATGGATGTGGAAAGCAATGACAAACTCTCTTTTTTCTATACTTTAAAATTTTACTTAATATAACATCGCCTTTGAAGTATCTCTGTCATAGTTGTAATTTTATATGTTCTCATAATCATTATTTAAATATGGAGTTTTAACATGAATTTAGTCGAGCGCATTAAAAACATCTTGTTAAGTCCTGCCACCGAATGGGAAACTATTAAAAAAGAAGATCATATGATCTCTGACCTATTCACGCAATACGCATTAAAATTAGCCGCAATTCCGGCGATTTCCGGATTTATCGGATTTACCCTATTCGGATATTCTTATGGATTCGGTTCGTACCGCCCGCCATTTGGAGCAAATCTAAAATGGGCAATTGGTATGTACGTGATGTCAATAATCGGAGTTTTTGTTTTGGCATACATAATCGACATTTTGGCGCCAAAATTTGGTTCAAAAAAGCATCTTCCAACATCTATGAAAGTAGTGGTATTTGCTTACACTGCTGCTTGGGTCGGAGGTATTTTTAGTCTAGTTCCTGCCTTGTCAATTCTCGGAGCAATCGCTGGTATCTATTCCTTAGTGTTACTATACAAAGGATTGCAAATTGTAAAGGAAGTTCCAAAAGACAAAATGGTTGGGTATTTTGTTGCAACTATTATTGCATCAATTATTGTTTATGCGGTAACCGGAGCTATCATTACTAGAATAGCTTTTGGCGGTCGCCCGATGTTGCCTATGTAGATTTAAATTCTATATTCTTTCGATAATGGATAATTTGTTATAATTATAAGTTAGCTGTCCTCTCAATATTAGGATTAGTAAAAATGATTAATTTGAACAAAACAGTAAAAGTCTTTTTATTTTCTGTCATAGCAATTGGGATTTTTGCTCTGCTTGTATTCTCTTTGAATATTTTTATTCTGCCTTTACTTCCCAAGAACTTTCAAACATCGATAACTTCCTATATTGCTGCTTGTGTAATTATAACAACTTTACTCGCAAGTTTTGCTCAAATTACTGGATATAGTTTAAAAGATTCTTTTTCTAAAAACAAAAATTCACTCGCTAACAATTTAATGCAGGTTGATGGAACACACAAAGCAACAGGGGAAGGAGTAGTTACAGGTCTTGACATTCAAGAACCTGTAATTATCAAACCCGGCACAAAGTCAATTGCTGAAGGCAAAGGTAAAATAACCGCAACTCGCATATCTAGTAATAAAGAGGGAAACAGTGAAAGCAATTAGTTATTTCGGTTACAAATGTCCTAGATGTAATTCTACAGTAACGGTTGGTGCAATAGTCGGTTCAGATGAAATTAGATGTCCATCATGTAATACTGTAATGGAGCCTGATAAGAATGGGCAAGCAAGTGCAGCAAATGTTTATTGCTCCAATTGCAATTCCCAATTTGGTTTAGTTACATCAGATAAATGCCCTATTTGTGGTTGTGAATTTTCAAAAATGTCATAAGGTGTTTTTACTATCGAATACAGCTAATCAAGCGTAGATTAGACGGTAGTAATTCTGCGTGTCAAATATTTTTGTTTTGATTTTTTTCAATCATCAAGCAAAATCCACGTCTACACCACAACTAAAACAAGTTGTTATACATTTTTCTTTCTAAATATTCTAAAAACACCTTTCCACGAAGCCAATTCTCCTACCTAAATTCATTTACTATTATGAGGTAAACAAAATGCTCTTAAGATATTTAGTTGCTGCTTTTATTTTAATTCTTTTTTCTTTTATTACTTTTCGTGTAATTGTGAGGAATGATTACTCTAAAAAAGGGAAATTGACATTCGTTTCTTACTCTTTCGAAGTACTTATCTTTGCTTTACACGCAAATTTTATGTATTTATTTCTTCCGGTTAAGTGGCCAAATTTTCCACCTTTTCCAGAAAGTATGGTGCTTCGAATTATAGCAATAGTTTTTATTATTATTGGTTTTCTAATTGTCGCGGTTGGAATGTCAGGTTTGGGATATGGTCGTACTATGGGACATGGTAAAAAAATACTAAATACAAATGGATTGTATAAATATTCTAGAAATCCTCAATTAATCGGCTACGGAATTATTCTGATTGCATTTGTACTACTTTATCTGTCGTGGTTTTCGATAGGTTGGTTCATAATATACGTTGTTATTTCTTACTTTATGGTAAAAACTGAAGAAGAATTTCTTATCAATAATTATGCGGAAGAATATCAAAAATATTGTGATGAAATACCAAGATTGATTAAACTATTTTAAAATTTTAATTTATACTCAATAATAATTTGGTATTAATATTAGTTAGGATTACAAAATCAAATCCATTTGGAGGAGATCAATGAATAAAGAAGATATTGCATATTGCGGATTGGACTGCGAATTATGTAAAAGTAAATTTGCGGATATCAGACAAAAGATCAAAATTCTTGATGAAGCATTCGAAAAAGTCAATATGAAAGAAATAGCGAAAGCAATTCCTTTTATGAAATTCAAATATCGGGGATACAAAAAACTAACTGCCTTTTTCAGTGAAGAATGCCCCGGATGTCGCAATAAGGGGGGCAATCCTTTTTGTGGTATCCGTAAATGCGCAACGAAAAAAGGCTATTTTACCTGTGCAGAATGTGATGATTTGTGTAAAAAATTTAACACATTGTTCAAAATTCATATTGATAATGAAATTCAGACCAATATAAAACAAATAAAAGAAAATGGAATAGACTCAATTGTGAAAATGAAATCCTAACAAATCACCTTTTTATATAACCAGTTCTCCTACCTAAATTCATTTACTATTTTAAGGAATAATCATGGCTCTTATACTTACTAAAGAAGATGTTATGACAGTCTTAAACATGAAAGACTGCATCAATGTTGTGGAACAAACATTATTAGAAATGCATAAAAAGTATTAAGTGCCAATTATATGGATTCGTTTAAAGTATTTTAATCTAAACATAATATTATTTAGAAATGGAATAATTCGTAACAAATATGAGGAAGGCTCTCAATAAGAAACTACACATCCTTTTATAGACTCTGTTCAACTCATGAATAAAAAGAAAGCACTGTTCTATGTAATCTATCTAGTAATTTTGGCAGTTCTATTTGTGGCGGGCGCTGAAATTGTTCTCAGGTCAAAGGGCATCAAGCCATGGCGAAGGCATGACGTCTTAGTACAAGTTGATCCCGGTGGAAAATTTTATAGGAAGCATGCCACTCTCGGTTATTCACACATTCCAGGAAGGTTTACAGTAACTTTAGATTCAGGCTACTCATTCAATGTTAACCACTTGCCCAATACATTACGGATCACTCAGCCGATCAATGGCAATAGAGAGCCGAATCGAAAGGGAGAGATCTGGGTTTTTGGTTGTTCTTTCACGCACGGTTGGAGCATCAACGATGAAGAGACCTATCCATGGCTTCTGCAGGAACAATTTCCCGAGTATGACGTTATCAACTTTGGTGTAAGTGGATACGGTACGATACATTCCCTGCTACAGTTTCAAGAGGCGCTTAAAATGAAAACTCCAAAAATCGCTGTCCTTACTTATGCTAAATTTCATGACCCGAGAAACACATTTTCAAGAACCCAGAGGAAGGGTATTACTCCATGGAATTATCTCGGCCCTCTTATACAACCATATACGCGGATGGATAAGAAGGGCGGCTTACAGTACTTCGTTGCAGACGTAGAATATCGCGAATTCCCTCTGATGAGGTACTTGGCTTTGGCTCACTTTGTTGAAATGAAATACAACCAATTTGAACAAAATCGGCTTCAAAGTTACGCAGTATCAGAGGCATTGATTAACGAAATGGCAGTGCTCGCGAAGAAACACGGGGTGAAATTCATGGTCGCCAACATCAGTGGTGGGAACGCAATGTTGGAGTTTGCAGAAAAGAACGGAATTGCGAATATTGATATTTCCGTTGATATCAGTCTCCCAGAGAACAATAACCGTCCTCATGACAGCCATCCAAGTGCAACTGCAAATCAGAAGTATGCAGACAGATTGAGTAAATTTTTGAGAAATAAGCTTTTAGAATAGGCACATTCGTCATGCAGGAAGAAACGAATCACCGTCTACAAGAACCTAACAAGGCACTCTACCTGACCACTATTCCGCAGCACTCTACAGTGGCAGATGAGTTTCATTGTTACTCACATCCTCCCATCTAAATCTTCTCAAATCACCTTTTTACATAACCAGTTCTCCTACCTAAATTCATTCACTATTTTAAGGAATAATCATGGCTCTTATACTTACTAAAGAAGATGTTATGACAGTCTTAAACATGAAAGACTG
>JAUXHY010000143.1 GCA_030621275.1 bacterium
ATAAATTCCGAGAAACTAAACAATTCATCATCATTACGATAAAAAACACCACCTATTCCCGCTGTTTTTGTGTGCAAACCTGCTGCACCATCAACAAATAATTTTATTGATTTATCATTTCCTAAACGTTTTTTTATATTGTTGAGTACATCGATATCGATATCCTTAATATTATTTAATACTTTTGAGTTAAGTGCTCTTTTTAGTTCGGTGAGTTCGGCTTTAGATAATTTTAATATCACAAGTGTAAATTTAAGAGCAATAAATATTAGATAAAATTATAAAGCTGTATTTATTGCAATATAAAAATTAGTTTATATAACTATTTTATTTAATAAATGGATTTGTCCCACTTTGCATTGGACACTCTTCCCAACAATAACACCAATTACATAGTATTGATTTCTTGGCAGGAAACTCTCCCCCATTACTAATTTTCGATCGAATATTATCAATTTGTTTTTTAATACTTGTAGATAAATCCAATATCTGCTTCTTAGACCGAATTGATTCTACTTCTATTCCCCGCTGCAAAAAATGCCAAACTAACTTCACAGATTTAATCTCTTTATCTTTGCTCATCAATCCCATTTGATATAATGCCAGCTGATTATCCTTATCCGCTTGGTTTTGAGTAAGAACTCGCTTACCTGATTTATAATCATGAATTTCCCAATTACCACTTCCATCATGATCCAGTCTATCTATTATACCTTTAATCTGATATTTGCCATCATCGTCTAAAGTAAAATTTAATTCAATTTCATTACCAACTATAGGTTCAGCAAACGGAGTATATTTTCGATAGTATCGTGCGATACAGTCTTCACCTAAAATTTTGTAATAATCAGCTGTATTTTCAGCCCTGACGATACCAATCGCGCTATGCCATTTATCCCGCCAATTTGAATGATATTGGTCAACTACATGATCAAAAAAAGGAATACGTCCATCCAACACTTCATTATATAAATATTCTAATGCTTCATGTACCCTTTTACCCATGAATGCTTCGATGCTTTCATCGGGTTTTCGAATACTATCAATATATCTAATTTTGTATTGGGCAGGACATTTCTTAAACGTCTCTAAGCTACTATACGAAAACCTTTTCATATTATTTTATAATATACTCTACTTGTGATAACCAAGGAAAGGGGTAGTTAGTCGATAATGTCCAAAGTTGTCACCGACAAAAGTAAACGATTCCTGAATCCTATAATATTGCCATGTTTCATAGGGCTCTTGTCTTTGTTGAAGCATAAACTTATCAATTTCATCAGGAGGACCAAAAATAATATATATCATTCCTCTATCAGTTTCCCAACCATCCATAAAGCTTTCAAAGTGCATATTTGAATACGCAACACGCTTATAATATTCATTCATTAATTCATTTACCGCAGTATCGGGTGTTGGGTCGCGACGTTTCCATAATTTTTTAAACAATTTTTCTCTATTCTTAGTCGATACTTTTTTTATTTCACGCCGTTCTTCTGAGTTAAGTATATATCCCATTTGCTTCAATGCTTCCTCAAGATTTGATATCAAATGCGATATTCCTGCTTTACGTATTATTATTTTTTTAGTCTTTTCTGAAGAATATTTGCCCTGAACTAATTCAGTTTTGATATTAATTCCGATTCCTTCGATATGTTCAGTAGGAAGATTTACGGTATGTTTGAATATTCCTGTTTGCGATGTATCAATTATTATCTTTTCAAATAATACTTTTTCTTCTTTATTTAAGAATTGCGTATTTAAAATATATTTCCCTGGTAATACTTTTCCGGAGAGATAAAAAGTCAATCCATCATCAACATCAAAAGTGCTATTATGTATAGCAGGAATCAAATCATCACCAAAACCCCAATTTCCATCTGACTTATCTAGTAATATTTGTTCATGCAAGTAATGATTTTTATCATAATCAGATAAATTCAATTTTATGATATTTTCGCCACTATTTTTTGTATCAAGGTCCAATAAACTAGCAACCACTTTGTATTTTCCAGATGGGACATAATATGAAACCATTAACGTTCTATTTTTCAATATTGAATTAGTAGAATTGTAATTATTTACAATTATTGAATCTTGCCAGACTTCCCTACCGACTTGCTTACCTTTTTTTGTTTGTAATGCAATGACTGCTTCATAACGAGCAATATAATTTGTATCAAGTTTTACAAATTGTAGTGTAAAGTTTGGTATTTGCATATAAACTAATACTTGCAACGAATCACCTGTGTTTACAGTTCTTGTAAAAGCAGATAATGAAAATTTTTCTATATTTTTCTTTGGGATTTGTTGTTGTCTTTGTGCTAAAGTTATATTTCCAATAAAAATAGACAACAAACTGAACAATAATATTATTTTAAATTTTCTCATGAGTTTTTCTTCCATAAATATTTAATTAGTCCATTCTCGCTTCCAATCAATAAAATATCACCCTGAATGTACATATCCTGTACTGAACCTATAAATGGATAATCAAATAATTGTGAATATCCATTCTCAATATTTATTTGCCAAACACCGTAATCAACTCCGATCAAACAATATCCATTTAAAATAACTAAATTATTTACTTTACTTCCCTCATAAGCTGATGGTTCCACAATCACAGCCCAATATTCATCTTGAATATTATATTTTAATATTCCAATCGGCGTAGAAATGTATATTGCGTTATCATTTTGAAATAAGTTTGTGAACTTGGTGAAAATATCTTTCCTTCCCTTGATATTCTCAGTATTCCCAAAACTTTTAAAATCAATTAAGGAATTATTTTCCTGATTATATATTAGCAAATAATTTTCCGTAGCAATCCACAAATTGTCTCCGATAATTTCGAGGTCATTTATTTTTTGCATTCGTAATAATCTTTCAAGATCAATTTGTTCAGTGCGTTTATTGATTTTTGATATTTTCACCAATCCTCTTATTGTACCTACCCAAATTGTGGATGAATCTTCAACGAATGATGTAATTCTTCCATTAGGAAGTCCATTAGCTTCAGTTATTTCTCTCCAATAGTCTTTCTTTTTATTATATATTGAAATTGCAGAGTTACCGCCTAGCCACACTTCCTTATCTGTTTCTAAAATGGAATAAAATGGTTGTGATCTTAAATTAATTGAATTTTCAAAATCAATATGTTGGAATTCGTTTTTACGATAATTGTATTTCGTAACACCTTCGGTATCAAAATAGTTTTGTCCTACAATCCATAAATTGTCAAATTTAGTGAATGCAGTAATATCAGAATTATTTAATCCAAAATGGAATGGATAAAATGTTTCCATCTGAACATCTCCATTAAAGATCGTGCCGTCTTCCATTCCAATATAAACTTCACTATTTTTACCAAAATAAAAAGTAGTTGGTTCAACAATCTTGCCAAACGGACCAATAAACACATTTTGGCTAATTATCCATCCATCCAGAACTGTATAATTCTTTAAAGTATTCGGTATTTCTAAATATTGTTCTTTTTTGCTGCTCCAAATTACTCCATCCTCATCAGGTAACGGCAATAAGCCCATCACAATTCCTGATACTTTATCTAATTTTAAAAAAGCACTTCCAGCATTTATCCAGATATAATTATTAGACGACCCTATTTGTTGTATTCGCGCTTCACGATGCAAACCGGTTTCATCTAAATCTATGTGAAACCAATTCCCTTCAGCGTTATAAGAATAGTTAATAGCATTCTCCGATGCTGCCCAAAGCATTCCGGTATTGTGGTCAAAATGTACTGCAAATATCTGATTATCCGTTAAGCCTTGAGCAGTAGTTATCGGTTCTTTGAACCGATCTTGATATAATTGGAACCGCAATATTCCTGCGTTTTCAGTTGCGAAATAGGCATAATCATAACCTTCAGAAATTGAATTAATATTCCCGGTTTGCCTATATAAAGTCCAATCAAAAGTATCAAAACGGGAATCAGGTTGAGCGAGTAAGATATTAAAAATTATTATTATACTGAATAATCTTGTCATTAGATAGTATTTTAATGATAAAATAGATTAATCTTGTCAAATCAAATAAATTCATCTTATCGATTGCAATAGATCATCAAATTGAATCGGTACTACACCGACTTGTGCACAAACAATACTTGCGGCAATATTTGCAATATTCGCTGCTTCAATTGCACTCGCTCCACATAAATCTGCCAATGTAAATGTTGAAATTACTGTGTCTCCCGCTCCAGATACATCATGTACATTGCGAGTTTCGGTTGGAATGGAATGATTTCCTTTTTTAGTAAATAACATAGCATCCTGTGAACCTTTTGTAACTAATAGAATATCAATGTTTAATTTTTCCATCATTTGAGTACCATGTTTGAGAAAATCATTTTCTTGATATTTGTTCCCTATCGCTTTTTGAAACTCCATCGCATTTGGTTTGAAAAAATGTACATTTTTGTATTCAAAGAAATTATCCCATTTGGGGTCTACATATACAGGTATAGACAATTTTCTAGTTAGATCTAATATCAGACTTATTACTTCTACTGAAAATAATCCCTTATTATAATCAGCTAAAATTATACCATCGAATTTTTCCAAATTATTTTCTAATGATTCTTTAATCTTTGGCAGGATTGATTCGAGATTAATTGAATTATTTTCTTGGTCAATTCTGACTACTTGCTGATCCTGTGCAATTACCCTTGTTTTAATCGG
>JAUXHY010000152.1 GCA_030621275.1 bacterium
TGGTGGTTATGATCATGGGACATCAACAGGCAAAGGTCAATTAGAACTTGATTTTACTTGGAATCCATTTGATCTTATAGAATTTGGTCAAACATACATTGTAGTTGGTTATGGATTGACTAATCACCTTGACATCCATGGTTATTATGCCCACCAAACTGATCATCAAGATAATTATTATTATGGATTATTTTATCAATTTATTGATTCTAAATATTTAGATTTGGCTTCAGCAATTGGAAAGCGTCATTACACAGTCAGCAAAATAGATGATTTATTTTTCCCACAATTATTGTTTAACATAAAATTTAGCAAATTCTTAACTGTTGGCGGAGCATTTGTAAATATACAAAGAATAACAAATGATACATATCAATCCAGAGGATCAGCTTTTGATATTGCATTGCAGTTTCCTCTATCTAATGTTATTGACCTTCCTAGTTATGTGCAGGAATTGAAAATAGTACTTGGAATATTTAATCCAGGAGTTTTCGATCCAGATCATGGAGAATTTTTACCAACATATAGCATAGATATTACTTTTAAAAAATTCTTTAAAAATAAATAAAAATGTTTATTTATTTAAACAGGCGGTTAATACATTTTTTGCGCTTTCATAAGATCTGTAAGCACTCGCATCTTTCAGAAGCAATAAGATTATTGTAGAGAAAAATATATATGCATCAGCTTTTAATACATTGCCTTCTTGGTATACTTTAGAATATAAGGATTCCAATTCAAGTCGTTGTTCGGAAGTAAGATTAAATTTTCCGGTAACTTGAGTAATGCCTGTCATACCTGCGGGTGATCTGAATCTTTCTTGCCAAGTATCGGGAAATTTCTTTTTGAGCAATTCGATGTTTTTTTCAGGTAAAGGTCTATTCCCAACAAAACTCATATGGTTAAAAAGAACATGAAATACTTGTAAAATTTCTACGAGTTGTGTTTTTTCTAAAAATCTGCCAAATGGTGTATATACTTTTGAGGATATTGGTACATCCAAATACCCGTCTTTCATATATTTTTCTTCAAGTTCCCATTTAGGGTCTAAGGCATCTTTAACCATTGTTCTGAATTTTATTATACGAATTTTTTTATGAAGACCAACTATGCGCTCAGAAACATAAAAAATCGGTCTGCCTTGAATAAAAAAAGATAAAATTATTGTTATGATTATTATTGGTAGAAAAATAATTAAGGTAGATAATGAAAATACAATATCTTCAACTTTTTTAATGATTCTATAGAAGATCTGTTTTTTTGAATTCATGAAAATATTTTAATTATTTCAAACTGTACGATACTAAATTAATTAAACGATTCAATCAATTGAATATCAGACACTTGAATATAAAAATATAAGAATTAATTACATATATTTATGATTGCATAAAAAAAGGCATATAATAAAAATCTATGCCTTTATATTCTTTAATCTGGTTTTAAATTATTTATTTAATACATTATTTTCAAAATCACTTAAAATTTTAATCCTTGATAGATATTTTTCGGCATATTTCCGCGCGTTAGTACTTATAGTACTATGTTGAGATTTATTTATTAATAAGTGGTTTATGGCATCATATAATTCATTTTCAGAATCAGGATTAATTAGATATCCAAGTCCATGATTATTAACTAATTGTGATAACTGAGTATCCGGACTAGCGGAAATAATTGAAACACCTCCGGCACTTAAAATATTTGTTAATTTGGAGGGTAATACATAATCAGATATTTTTTTATCCTGTGTTACTAAATGTATATCTGCCATAGTTAGTAGCGCACCTAAATCTTCAATTGGTTGTAATGGCAAAAAGATGATATTGGTAATATTTCGTTTTTTAACATTTTCTAATAAACGTTTTTTGGAAGCTCCATCACCGATCAATAGAAAAATATATTTATTACTATCTAATTGCATTATTTCTGCTACATTTATTACACTTTGTAAATTTTGTTTTTCACCAATATTTCCTGAATACAATATAACTTTTTGTTTAGGTTTGATAGCCAACCTATCACGTAAATATTTATTATTAATTGTCGGATGGATTTTATCTGTATCAGCCCAATTTGGTAAAACTCCAATTTTTTCCTTATTAATGCCTTTTTGTATTATTTGCTTTTTCATCATTGGAGAGATAGTTAAAATGATATCAAATCTATTCAGTATAAATTTTTCAATTTTCTGCATTATTTTATAAAAGAATCCCCTCTTTAAAATATTTAAACTATATGCAGCATCAATCTCAAGATCTTGAATATGTAAAATTGATTTTGACTGAGTTAATTTTGAATAGAGGAGGGCAGAGGGGGTTATAAAAAATGGTGGCTCTATTGATATTACAAAATCAGGTTTCCATGTGATATTTTTTATTAGAATAGGAAAGCTTGATATAGCAAAGCTGAGTAAATGTATTAATCTAGTAGATCCTTTTGGTTGCGAAGGCACGTAAATCGGACAACGCCATATTAAATATGGATTATTTCCTTTATTATACCATTTAAAACGATGTTTTAATTTCCACTCGGGATAGTAGGAGGGTGCTGTAATAACTCTTATATCGTGACCACGATTAAATAGCCAATCAGACATTTCACCGGTATATTTACCGATACCAATAAGATCTGGTTTAAAATGTAAACCATAAATGAGGATTTTCATATAAAGTTATTATATCGTTTGATTTACCGAGATTTTATCGGTTTGGCGGGATTTCCATAGCAAATCATTTTGGGTGGCAAATCTTTATTAACCATGCTTCGTAAGCCTACAATTGTACATGTTCCGATTGTAATACCTGGTGCGATAAAGACATCCGATGCAACCCAAACTTCATCCTTAATATCGATTGGTTTTGCGAATATATCAAATGAAGATTTAGTATGGTCATGAGAGCTGGTACATAAATATGATTTTTGCGAAATGATACAATTTTTACCAATATTAATATTTGCCATATTATATAATGTAACCTCATCGCCAATCCAGGACCAATCCCCAATAGTAAGCTTCCATGGATAAAGGATTTTTGCAGTTGGACGAATTAATACTTTTTTCCCAATTTTTGCGCCAAATAATCGTAATAGTATTCTACGCCAGCCATACATGAATTGTGGGGATAAATGGAAAAGAGTACCTTGCACAATCCACCAAAATTGTACATGAAGTTTTGATTTTCCTCTGAACCCTTTAGGCATTTTAAATGTTTTTAAATTTTGATACATAATTACTCAAAGGAAGTATACTTTGTAATTTTGGCGTTAAAGTTGTGAGATGTATTACAATTTATTTTTGCAACAGGGAACAAATTTTGTCCAATTTCATCAACCATGTGAGTAAGAATGAACAAGGAGAGGGCAGTATATTGCATAAATTCACCGTTGAGCCAAATTAGAGCGATTGGTATAGCAATTATTTTAAAATGTTTAAAAAATTTTATATAAAGCAAAATGCAAATTGCTCCAAAGAGTCCTAACTCCGCCAATAAGCCGGATAAAGCCGATGTTTCTGATCCTATTATTCCTTTTAATTCTACATCAGTAGCATAATGACCTGCTCCAATAAAAATATTTTCGATGAACAATTTCATTGATTCAACTATGTATAGTGTCCGTTCTTCCATAGATGCATATGCCGCGGAAGATAATGTAAATTTTTCGGTTACAACTTTTAATAAATGTACTGGAATTTCAAAATTCCCAAAGATTGACTTAATTGCGACAAGAATTATTATTAGACTGAATGACATTATACCAATAAACCGAATTTTATTTTTACTCCAAAATAATTGATATATTACTAAAAGGGATAGAAAAATATAAACTGTAGTACTCATTGTAGTAAAACAAGCAATAATTAAAATTGTAATGAATATTTTATTTTTTGCTTTATATGCAAGTAATGTTGATATAATTAGATGAAACCCAAAAGCACCAGGCTCCCAAAAAATAGATTGATTACGTACAATAATAAAATATTTAATTGGCATAGACCAAACATAATAGAAATGTGACATTTTGGTATCTGGTATACCATAATATGGGACAAAAGACGGTAATTCAAATAATAATTCAGCGAAAGAATAGAATAATGAAATAAATGAAAAGACAACCATTATTTTCAAGTAGTATATTAATATTTTTTCTCGTGACTGTGTACCAAGTAAGAATGTCAAAAATAATATCGCAATGTGAAAATATGTAATTTCATAGGACTCTACTTGGTTGAATACATCACTCATAATTGGGAAAAATATGAAAAACATTAACAGAACTAATCCCGAATAATTAAAATCATAACTATTTGAAATTAAATTTGTATTTTGATTAAAATAATTCACAGGAATGAAGAACTGATAAAAAACTACAATTGCCATCAAAGTAATTGAAAGAAACATTATCATA
>JAUXHY010000200.1 GCA_030621275.1 bacterium
GAGTCTCTGAAGCAATTTGTTAAAGATAGATTAGGTCATGATAGACGATACTCACTCAATTGTAAAAAGCTTGAGAACATCGGTTGGCGTCCAAAATATAATTTTCTCGAAGCTATGAGATTTACTGTTAGTTGGTACAAACAAAATGATGAATGGTGGAAACCTTTGAAATCAGGAGAGTATTTAGAATATTATAAAGAGCATTACAAGGAATTATAATGAAAAAAATAATTATCATAATATTAATAATATCGGGTGTTTTTGCACAAAATCTTGAAAATATATTTTCTCAAGAATCAAATGGTCTTGATAAAAACTCTATACAAGTAAATCAAAATATGGATTTAACAAGCGTGGAGAATTTAACCTATACACCAGTTGAGAAGCCAATTAATCCTGATAAGTATATTTTAGGACCGGGAGATTTACTTGGGATTAATATTATATCCACAAAAAATTTATCCTTACCAATTAGGGTTAATCCTGTTGGAGAAATAATGATACCATCTGTTGGTGTATTGAATGTTAGTGAAATCTCACTTACAGATGCTAAAATAAAAATAAATAATTATATAATAGAAACTGCACTTAAAAATGCTGTGGTTAATGTTACATTATTGGATATACGTCGATTTAAAGTTCAAGTATTAGGTGCAGTTAATAATCCGGGTTTTATTTATGTGACGCCTTTGGATAAAGTATATGATGCAATTTTACAAATTGGTGGAGTTCAAAAGTTCGCACATACTGATGTTGTACAAATAATCAGAGATAAAAATATAATTGAAATAAAGATAAAAGAGTATCTTTCCGGTAATGATGTCTCCCAAAATGCATTGCTAAAGTCCGGAGATATAATATTTGTACCATTCAGCGATTATGCCAATTCAGTCGGTTTGACTTCTGGTGAATATAATAATCATCAAGTGGTAGTTTATGGTTTTGTGAACCGGAGTGGTGGGAGCAATTCGTTTAAATATTTTCCTGGGTATACCGCACGTGATTATATCGCTATGGCGGGAGGAACTAAGGAGCAAAACGCAAGTTTTAGATCGGGGAATATTAACAGAGCAATAGTATATCGCTCTGACGGTTCAAAGATCAAAAATGCCATTAATGAAATTATATTACCTGGTGATATGATAGAAGTACCACCAAGTTTATTATATCAAATTGTTGGGGGAGATGGAATAGCCAGAATGTTATCGACACTAGCCTCTATTGCTTCTTCAGTATATATAATCGATTCAATTATTGAAAAACAAAAATAGTTATACTGAATAAATAAAATATAAATTTGGAGAGAAAATGAATCAAGTTGATATAACATCTGAAAATAAATCAGATATAAATCCATTTGTAGAAAATGTAATTCAATTATTAAGGAAGAAATGGTTTATCATTATTAACACAGGTGCATTAGCAATACTATCAATAATTATTTCATTAATGTTGCCCAATTGGTATTCATCTAGAGCATCAATTATATCTTCTGGTGGTGGAACATCAAATTTTTTATCTATGTTATCTGGAATACCGATGGGAGATTTTGGATTATCTGCATTGAGTGAAGATATTAGTAATTACATCGCGATATTGGAAAGTCGTTCAGTTCGAGAGAACATTGTAAAGGAGTTTGATTTAGTAAATCGCTATGAAGCGAAAGATATTGAATTTGCAATGGGTACATTGGAAAAATATGTTGAAGTAAAAGTTTCTGAGGAGGGTAACTTGTTGATTACGGTGCTCGATAAAGACCCTGTAGTCGCACGAGATATTGCAAACGCTTTTATCAGAGAATTAGATCTAGTAAATCGTCGTTTGAGTAGAGAAAAAGGTCATTTTAATAGAGAATTTTTAGAGGAACGATTAGTTCAGAATAAAAATGATCTAAAAAACGCCGAGGATAATTTGAATAAATTTCAAAATACATATGGGATAGTTGACATTCCTAGTCAAGTAACCGTATCAATTGAGACATATGCTCAAGTTTACGCAAAAAAGATTGAAAACAAAATTAGTTTGAATGTTGCGGAAGCAATGCATTCTTCCAACGATCCAAATGTAATTCAATATAAAAAAATTGATCTAGAACTTGATAAACTATTAACAAACCTTGCAAATAAAGGGGATGATAAAAATATTCTAACAGCATTTAAAGATCTGCCGGATTTAGGTTTAGAATATGCACGACTTTATCGTGAAGTACAATTACAAACTAAAATATTAGAAATCATACTACCCCAATATGAGCAAGCTGCTATGGAGGAGACGAAAAGTATTCCGTCTTTACAAATCGTTGATGAACCAAAAGTGGCATTGAATAAAGCTAAACCAAAAAGGTCTTTAATTGTAGTTGCGACAACCTTTATGGCTTTTGTTCTATCAGTTTTATATGTACTATTTGAATATCGGACTCGGGAAATAAGGAAAAATATTAAACATATCTAATGTATCGTTTCCCTGCATTAGCATTTTTTGTATTAATTCAAATCGGGTTAATGGGATTGGGATTAATAACGAATCCCATTCTAATGATTGGTATTCCTATAATTGGATTAATCACGATTTGGCTTATTTACAATCCTGGGATAAGTTTATTAATATTAGCATTAACTGGAATTATTAAAGGATTTTTAATAAATATTATTCCTGTCTTCGAAGTAGTTGATTACACGCTTTTGTTTACAATTCTGATCTGGGTTGGTCTATTTAGATTATATTTTATTAATAAGTGGAAACTACCTGATTGGAGTAAATCGATTTTTGGACTACATTTATTATTTTGTATAGTATTATTATTTTCCGGATTTTATACACCATCACCTAGCTATGGGTGGCAAAAAATAATGAGGTTTATAGTATTTAATACTACAATGTTTATCACACCTTTTATTATTATTAAAAACATTGAGGACTCCAAACGGCTACTATTATGGTTTAGAAATTCTTTAATAGTTATAGTTACAATAATGATGGGATACATACTATATTTTTTAGCGATAAGCAGTGGAATATCCTTGTTGATACGAGTTTCTATTCTTGGGGCAAATCCAATCACCGTAGGTTCATTTTTAGGTATAGGTGCCGGGATGATGGTAATTCTAATTAATAGAAGTACATATAAGCATTGGATACTATACCTACCAATATTAGGGATACTAATTGTCGGTATAATTGCAACGGGTTCACGTGGCCCATTATTGAGTTTTTTGTTTGGTGTATTAATATTTGGAATATTTTTTGAGAAGGCAAATCAAAAGCAATTATTACTATTCTTTTTATTTTCTGTAGTATTTCTTGTTATAGCATTAGTAGTATTACCTGAAAATTTAACAGGGAGATATTTAAATTATACTACTGGTGATTTAGTCATTCAACGGGAAGGGGTCAAGAGACTAAGTACTATCGCAATGCGATTACAATACTGGGAATTGTCAATCTCCGAATGGTTGCGTAATATCAAAACTGTTCTAATTGGAGTAGGTTCTGGTGGCTTCAGCTCATTTTATATTCTTCGTGACTATA
>JAUXHY010000087.1 GCA_030621275.1 bacterium
TCCCAGGCAATCGCAACAATCTCCAGATAAACACATGAATTCCATAGATCTTAAAGCTCACGCCAAAGTTAATATTGGTCTGCAAGTTAAAGATCAGCGTAAGGACGGGTTTCACAATATACATACCTTATTCCAAGAACTTGAATTACACGATACAGTATCGATAGAGAAAAGACCGGAAGGCTGGGGTCTTAAAATTGATGACCCAAGAATCCCAACCGATGAAAGTAATACCTGTATCCAAGCCTACATAGAAATAAAAAAACGATTTCCTGAAATTGATGGAATTTCAATTGTATTGAAAAAAACAATACCATCCGGCTCAGGGCTTGGAGGTGGCTCTAGCGATGCTGCAGCTATGTTAAAGGGATTGAGAAAGCTGTTTGATTTGCCTCTTGATAATAAAGAACTATCTGAGATGGCTGTAAAAATTGGTGCGGATGTTCCATTTTTTATCTTAGGTGGTACTCAAATAGGCAACGGTATCGGCGATGTTCTTTCACCAGTAAGTAATTCTGTTGAAGGATTTTATCTGTTAATTATCTCGGATATTTTTATTAGTACGGCATGGGCATATAAAGCATTGAAAAAACACTTGAAGGATGACATAGACAGACCTAACTTTGCGCACTTTTTAGAGAGTAATAATATCTCTAATGTGATATTTGATAATGATTTTGAACGGATTGTGATTCCAACATATCCAAAAATTGGTGAAATTAAGGAAGGTCTATTGGAGACCGGTGCAAGTTATGCCAGTTTGTCGGGAAGCGGCTCGACTGTGTTTGGTATATTTGACGAGGAAGCTAAAGCAAAACAGGCTGAGTCTCATTTCCAAAAACAGTATCATACCTTCCTTACAAGACCAACCAATATTTAGTGTTGTTATTATAATATCCAAAAAATAATTTGGGGAGTCGTCCAATGGCAGGACACCAGGTTTTGGTCCTGGCGATCGGGGTTCGAATCCCTGCTCCCCAGCATAATTATGAAAAATAGTAAATTAAAAATATTTGCCGGACGTAGTAATCTGGAATTAGCTAACAAAATTGCTGATAACCTTGGAAAACCATTGGGCGAAATGTCTATAAAGACATTTGCCGATGGTGAAATATGGGTTAAGTATGAGGAAAATATTCGCGGCCGCGATGTTTATCTTATTCAGTCGACAAACAGTCCTGCTGAAAATATTATTGAGTTAGCATTAATGATCGATGCAGCAGTCAGAGCATCGGCAGAGCGCGTAACAGTTGTTATTCCGTATTTTGGCTACAGTAGGCAAGACAGAAAAGACAAACCGCGCGTTCCAATTTCCTCCCGAGTAATGATTGATATTATTTCTGTGATGGGAGTCGATAGAATAATTTCTATGGATTTACACTCTACTCAGATTCAAGGTTTTGCCAAGGTTCCATTTGATGCATTATATAGCAGATTGGTTTTATTAGAAGAGATCAAAGCGATTGGTTTAGATCCTGAAAATACTGTTGTATTATCCCCGGATGTAGGATCAGCCGCAATGAGTCAGGCATATGCCAAGCGCTTGGGAATGGATTTTGCATTAATTGAGAAAAGACGTACAGGACATAATCGCTCAAAGGCGGTGCATTTAATTGGTGAACTTAATAATCATCATGTCTTGATAATAGATGATATAATAGATACAGCCGGAACTGCAATTAATGCCGCCGAAAAGGCGATGGAGCATGGTGCTCTTTCGGTGAGCATGATAGGAACACATGCATTATTATCAGGCAATGCAGTCAAAAAGTTAAAGAAATCACCGATTAATCGGTTCATATTTACCGATACAGTTACCATTCCCAAAGAAAAATTATTACCGAATACTACCATTATTTCGGTAGGAAAAATTTTCGCTGATGCGATAAGTAGGATTCATAACGGTAAATCCGTTAGTGAATTATTTAAATTTTAACGTAAGGAGTTATTTAAATGGCACAATACGCAAAACTGGAAATCGTGAAACGCGAACAGCCCGGTTCAAAAGCAGCAAAAGCAATGCGAAAGGAAGGTAAAATTCCCGCCAATTTTTATTATGCCGGTGAAGACAATATAAATTTTACAGTAGACAAAAAAGTGTTTAGAAAGGCAATACAGTCCGGACAACATATTTTTGAGGTGGACATTAATGATAGTGCCCAATATGTTATGATTAAAGAGGTACAATATCATCCCGTAACTGATGAAATTATTCATATAGATTTAATGCGTGTTCGCCGTGATGAGAAAATAACAATTTTTGTTCCAATTATTTTAGAAGGAACCGCCGAGGGAGTCAAAGAAGGCGGAATTATGACGCAAAATCTCAATACTCTAGAAATCAGTTGTTTGCCTGCCGATGTACCAGATCATATTGTTGTTGACGTATCAGATTTTGAGATGAATCATGTGATGAACGTTGGCGACCTTAAGGTCGATGATAAAATTGAAATTATTACGGCGGAAGATATGGATGTATTAGCTGTTATTCCTCCGAGAGAAGAGTCTCTTGAACCTGAAATACCGACTGATGAAGAATTGGCAGAAGCTGAAGAAGCCGAAGAAGGTGTTGAGGAAGTTGAAGGAGAAGGACTGGTTGTTGCAGACGAAACAACTGAAGCTGAAGTTGAAGGAAAAAAGGGCACTGGCGATAAGTAATGGTGGTGTTTGTTGGTCTCGGAAATATTGGTGATGAATATTCATCAACTAAACATAATGCCGGCTTCTGGGTGGTTAATGAACTTGCAAAACGTATGAATATTGCATTCAAACCCGGAAAAGGCGATTATGTGTATGCCGAAGATCGTAATAAGAATATTATTCTAGTAAAGCCCACTACAGGAATGAACCGTAGTGGGCTTGCTGTTCAGCAAGTGATGGATATGTGGAACGTTACTTTAGAAGACTTATATCTGATTGTCGATGATGTTGATTTAAACTTAGGGACATTAAGAATTCGTCCAAGCGGTGGAGACGGTTGTCATCGGGGAATGGAATCAGTTATTTATCAGTTAAATGAAAATAAATTTCCACGTATTCGATTCGGCATAAAAGCTAATGACCATAAAAGACCAGCTGAAAAATATGTATTAAAACCTTTCAGAAAACAAGATCAGCAGTTGGCAGAAGAGATGGTGCAGAGAACAGCAGACGCAATTTTTAGTATTCTTAATAATGGATTGAATAGAACAATGAGCGAATTTAATCGAATTGATAAAACCGAAGAGGTAACTAATGGATAATATGAATATGATTTATTTGGTAATTCTTTCAGGTATTATAGCGTTACTATATAGCCTTTGGAAGTCCAGGTGGATTATTAAACAGGACGAAGGTACTGACACTATGAAGATGATCGGTGGTAATATCGCCGAGGGAGCAATGTCATTTTTAAAAGCTGAGTACAAAATATTGTCAATATTTGTATTGGCAGTGGCCCTTTTGTTGGGCTTTGCAAATTATGGCAAGTCTGACTCCAGCGTTTTGATATCTTTATCTTTTGTGGTTGGTGCATTAGCATCTGGATTAGCCGGATTTATTGGCATGAAAGTCGCGACTAAAGCCAATAATCGCACAACTCACGCAGCAAGAACCAGTTTAACAAAAGGTCTAGAAGTGGCATTTGTTGGTGGCTCTGTAATGGGATTAAGTGTTGTGGGTTTAGGTGTGATAGGACTCGGCTCCTTGTTTCTTTTTTATCAATCACATTTTGATAATATTATTACTGTATTAAATGTTATTTCAGGATTCTCATTAGGTGCATCATCTATTGCACTGTTTGCGCGTGTTAGTGGCGGAATTTATACTAAAGCTGCTGATGTTGGTGCCGACTTAGTTGGTAAGGTAGAAGCGGGAATTCCTGAAGACCATCCTTTAAATCCGGCAACAATTGCTGATAATGTTGGTGATAATGTTGGTGATGTAGCAGGTATGGGTGCTGATTTATTTGAATCGTATGTTGGATCAATTATCGGCTCTATGATTTTAGGCGCAAGTATATTGGTAACAGGCAAATTTGATTTAAACTTTGTATTGCTACCGCTACTATTAGCTGGTGCCGGAGTGCTTGTTTCAATTATTGGAACATTTTTAGTAACAGTTAAAGAAGGTGGAAGTCCTCAAAAAGGATTAAATCGCGGTCATTTTGGTTCAGCTGCCATTATGGTCGTGGTAATGTATTTTATAATTAATGCTGTTTTGCCGAACAATTTTGTTCTAAGTGGTGTTGGGTATACAAGCTTGGGTGTGTTCTTTG
The DNA here is from genome assembly GCA_030621275.1 of bacterium. Classification (GTDB taxonomy): domain Bacteria; phylum Fidelibacterota; class Marinisomatia; order Marinisomatales; family JAHJCW01; genus JAHJCW01. The sequence continues at coordinate 4,256 of JAUXHY010000087.1, forward strand.
CAACATTGGTTGGATTAGTAGCGGGTATTGGAATTGGATCTGTAACGGAATATTATACTGGAATCGACGGAAAGCCTGTAAAATCTATTAGTAAACAATCTTTAACGGGTGCTGCAACAAATATTATTGCAGGATTGGGCGTTGGAATGCAATCAACCGCAATTCCAGTTTTGATTATCGCAATTGCGATAATGGCATCATACTATTTTGCAGGATTGTATGGAATTGCGATGGCTGCATTAGGAATGTTAGCCAATACAGGAATTCAATTAGCAATAGATGCGTATGGACCAATTTCTGATAATGCTGGTGGTATCGCCGAAATGGCAGAATTACCCAAAGAAGTACGTAGCCGTACCGATAAATTAGATGCAGTAGGTAACACAACCGCTGCAATTGGTAAGGGTTTTGCAATTGGTTCCGCAGCATTGACTGCCCTCGCTCTTTTTGCGGCATTCAGAACATCAATTTATATTACAAGAATAGCAGCTGGGTGGGAAGAATCTGCCGCTGTGGTTAATATCGATGTAACAAATGCCAGTGTAATGGCGGGCTTGTTTGTAGGTGCCATGCTGCCATTTCTATTTTCATCACTGTTGATGGGTGCCGTTGGGCGTGCAGCAATGGCAATGATTGAAGAAGTACGCCGACAGTTTAAAGAAATTCCGGAATTAGTTGCAGCGTTAAAAATTATGAAAAAATATGATTCTGATATGGATAAAGCAAATGCGGATGAAAAAAAGGTCTTCAAAAATGCTTTAACAAAAGCTGACCATAATGCATGTGTGGAAATTTCTACCACGGCAGCTATACGGCAAATGGTGTTACCGGGAATGTTAGCAATATTAACACCCGTTTTAGTTGGCTATATTTTTGGCGCAGAAACATTAGGTGGTTTATTAGCCGGTGTTACAGTGTCAGGAGTATTGATGGCAATATTTCAATCAAATGCTGGTGGAGCTTGGGATAATGCTAAAAAATTGTTTGAAGAAGGCGTTGAAATTAACGGACAAAAATATTTCAAAGGTTCGGAAGCACATAAAGCTGCTGTAGTTGGAGATACTGTTGGAGATCCATTTAAAGATACATCCGGACCATCTTTAAATATATTAATAAAATTAATGTCAGTAGTGTCACTAGTAATTGCACCACTGATTGCTATGGTGTAATGATTTTAGACGAAGGAGAATAAATGAGGTATTACGAATTATTATATATTGTTAATCCAAATTTAGAAGATGATAAAGTAAATAGTATTATTGATGAGATTGGAAGTGAAGTAAACAAATATAAGGTATCAATTATAAACCACAACTTGTGGGGGAAGAAGCGATTAGCTTATCCAATCAAAAATAATAAATACGGAATTTATGTTTTACTGCAATTTGGTGCGGAAAAGTTTGATTTCTTAATAGAATTTGAGCGATTTCTGATACTTAATAAGTCAGTAATTAGACATCAACTTGTTAGACTGGACGAAGAACCAGAAAAAGTAGAGAATGTTGAACCGGTTATTGAAGAAACTGATATAACTGAAAAAGAAAGTTCCGAAAAACAGGAAGAAGATTCTAAGGGCGAAGGCATAGAAGCGGAGAAAGTAGAGACTACAGAAGAAGTAGAAGATGCTGAGACTGCTGCTGATAGTGATACAGAAAAATCTGAAGGTGAAAAAGAAAGTTCCGAAAAACAGGAAGAAGATTCTAAGGGCGAAGGCATAGAAGCGGAGAAAGTAGAGACTA
>JAUXHY010000047.1 GCA_030621275.1 bacterium
TTAAATGCTCGAAACCTGTGGTGTTATTAGTCATCATTAAGGAACTATGAAGTCCGGGCCCCCACCACATATTCGCATTGGAAAAACCGCCGCCAAATCCATTAAAATTTAAATATAACTGGGATTCTCTAACTCCGGCAGATGTATAAGGAGTTTCATTGTGCGGTCTATTATCATTCAAGTGACTAAATTTTGGTATTCGTTGCGGTTCTTTATAATCATCATTTTGAGATATGAAATAATACGGTTCAATACTTGCATAAATTAAATCGCTACTATATACGATATTTGCTGAAGTAAATAAACTTATGCCATTTCCAATCCAACGGTCAGATGTATTCTCAAGATTTGGCGATCCGCTATTATAAAAAAATTCATTTCTTACTTTTAATGACCATGCTCCTTTTGATTGCTTAATCGGTGGTATAACCGGACGAATCATTAATGAACCTGGATCATCACCACCCATCATTATCTTTTGTTCAGTAAACAGCAAATCAAATGGGTCAGCAGGAATATATAATTGTGCAGATAAGAAACTTATAAGAAATACTATTGATGCAAATTGCATCTTCAGCAAAAAATTAGGCCGTAACATTTTCAATTACCAATCAATTGTTATACCAATATATCCGCCATATTCAGAGTTTGGATATTTATAACTAATTAATCCGAATAAGTCGATAATCCTATTTATTGAATACTTTGTTTCAAAGCGGAATTCCGAGGAATTATGAATTTCCCCAAGCAAATACGGTGTATTATCATCTAATTCAGGATCACGTAAATCATAATTATCTATTGGAGAACTCCCAAGTCCCGATCCTTCTCTGATTAGCATTGACGAAATATTAAAATACCAACGGTAGGATGGCCAAAACCCTGCTTTAAGTAACAAGGACTGTGAATTAGGTCCTTGAGGTAATCCTAGAGCAATCCCTGCTGATGTGTAGGAATTAACCAAGTCATTGTGGGTGTATGTCCAGGGTCGACTGACTGTTGCTTCTACACGCAGGTCCGGTAAATAAGGGTTGATTTTAGATACCAAATGAATTCCTGTTTGAAATACAAATTTATTAGCCCACCATTTTGTTAATACTTTTTCCCATGCCAACTCATCCCAAAATAAAGTGTTATACCATCTTAATCCCGGCTTAATACGCCAGGAACAATCCAATGCCATCAGCAAGTTATCCCTATCACCCTGATTATGTTCAGCCGGCCAATAAAAGTTAACCGGTATCAAATATTCTATCTCAAAGGGGCGATTCCCATAAATAACCATTTCGTTGAATGACATTATTAGATTTCTATTTATCTCGAATTCTAATCGATGCGCGACTAAATATTTTTGTGGATATTGTTCCATCTTATGAATCAATCCACTTTCAAACGGTAATAATGAACCATGTAAAAAATGAAAACCAATATTTTTATATTTAAATGAATAATTAATGTATGGAAATGTTTGAGTGTTGCCCGAAAGAATTGGTGAATGTTCCGGCGAAAAACCCCAAATCACAGGTGTCTTACTTATTTGGAAATCACCGAATTTAGTTGAAATATGGAAAGCAACTTGAGATTGATACCATAGTGTCCAATTGACAAAATCAAAGTAAGGATGGTCCTCGTTTTTAAAATCTTCGATTTGATAAACTAGCGAAGAATCACCGACAAACCGATTCATTGTAAAGTTTACGTAGAATGATAATCTATCCGAAAGTGATCCCATAATGGATATTTGATCTGTATAACGTCGGTAAATTGACTCATCAATTGCTTCCAAACGTATTGTTTCATCTATATCTGCCCATGCATAAACAACCGAATCATTATATGTTAAAAAATGTGGTTCAGGCTCATGTAATTGATATTTTCCGAATGCAGTATTCCCGATACTTGTTAAAGATGATTTCTGTAATGGAAACTTCGGTCTACTTTCAAATTTCTCAATTGAAAATTCCGATTCGAATCTTTGTAATAATTGTCGATCTTTAATGGATAATTCATCGGGAATAACCGCTAACTGCTTGAACATATCTCTAACTTTTGAATAAGTTAACGGTCGTACACTCGCATCGCTTTGTGAAAGATTTCCTAATGTAATTTGACGTTCAATAAATTGGTTTACTAAATGTTTTTGAGGAATAGGAACTTCTTGCGCATAATTTATTACAGTGACCAAAAACACAATGCTCGTGCCAACAAATAAAGATTTCCAATATTTATATTGTGAATTCATAACCATTAATATTTATAGAAATTAAATATAAATCGTTGTATCCATTCATATTTTTCTTCGAATAAAGAATTTACGATTCAAAAACCGAAACTATATGCTCCGCAATTGCAAATGCACTTGTTGCAGCAGGTGATGGAGCGTTTAGTACATGTGTTATGTTTTTATCTCTAATTATGTGGAAATCATCAAGTAATTTGCCATTTTTCGTTAGCGCTTGAGCGCGAACACCACTTCCACCAGGTATAAGATCATTAATTTCTATTTCAGGAATTAATGTTTTCAATGCTTTTACAAATAGAACTTTTAGATAAGACCTTAGCATTTCAGTCGTTCCAATTTTCCAATACCATTTTCCTAATTTCCAAAAAGCAGGATATCCAAATACATCTTTCAAATCTCTAAAATTGATATCTGTTTTGGCATATCCTTCTCTTGAAAATGCTAATACTGCATTTGGTCCAGCTTCTACAGTACCATCAATTTTGCGTGTAAAATGTACTCCGAGGAATGGAAACTCGGGATTAGGGACCGGATATATTAAGTTTTTTACTAAATGTGTTCTGTCAGTTTTTAATTTATAGTACTCACCACGAAAGGGTATGATTTTAATACCAAGATTTGCCTCAGTCATCTTTGCAATTCTGTCGGAGTACAATCCTGCACAATTTATTACGGATTTGGAGCGAAAATTACCTTGAGTTGTTTCAATTAAAATTCCATCATTATCTCGGATAATATCAATCACCTTAGAATTTAATTGTATTTTTCCACCATTCTGTTCAATGATATTAGCACAAACATTACAAACATCTTTATAGTCTATAATACCGGTAGAAGGAGAATGAATGCCTTTTATGCCAATTGTATGTGGTTCAAGGTCTTTAATATCATCTTTATCTAATAATTTTATATTTGGAACACCATTTTTTATTCCGCGGTTATAGAGCTCCATCAATCTTGATATTTCACACTCATTATTCGCAACAATTAGTTTTCCACATAAATCATATTTTATACCATATTTATCGCAAAATTGTATCAATTTATTAACACCCCGTCGACAATTATTTGCTTTTAATGAACCGGGGTTATAATAAATACCGGAATGAATAACGCCACTATTATTACCGGTTTGATGAACAGCTACTTTAGATTCCTTTTCAATTATAATTAGCTTTTTGGATGGATTTCTCTCAAGAAATTTGTAGGCAGTAGCTAAACCTACAATTCCCCCACCAATGATAGCCACATCGTACATGTGGATTCTGTTTATGTTTGACTATTACCTAAACGAATAATTTTCGAATCTTTTACACCTGAAAAAACATTGCGAGTATCAACAATTAATTTTGATTCAGATTTGACTAAATCATAATCTATATTTGAATGATCTGTTAGAACTACTATCGCATCATAAGAACGTAAGGTTTCCGCTGTTAAATTCTTTTTGCTAAACTTATCCTTATCATTCCATTTGATCTTAGGAACATAACCATCATAATAATCAACCTGTGCACCACCTTGTTCTAAAAGTGTCATTACGTCTAACGCCGGGGATTCTCTAACATCATCTATATCTTTTTTGTATGCAATACCCAAAACTAATATCTTGCTTCCGTTAATCGATTTCTGAAATCGATTAATTCCTCTGCCAATTAAATCTAAAACATGCAAGGGCATACCAGTATTTATCTCGCCAGCAAGTTCGATAAATCTTGCACGGTAATCTAAAGTTTTCATTTTCCACGCTAAATAATGTGGATCAATTGGAATGCAATGCCCTCCTAAACCGGGTCCCGGTGTAAACTTCATAAATCCAAAAGGTTTCGTTGCTGCCGCATCGATAACTTCCCAAACATCTACGCCTAGTTTTTCACACATAATCGCCACTTCATTAGCAAGACCAATGTTGATAGACCGGAAAGTATTCTCTAATAATTTAACAGTTTCTGCCGCTTCGGGAGAAGAAACAGGTACAACAGTATCAATTATTGATTCATAAAGCAATTTGCCAATATCTGTACATTTTTCTGTTATACCACCGATTACTTTAGGAGTATTTTTAATCTGATAATTTTCATTACCCGGATCAACTCGCTCGGGAGAAAAACACAGATAAAAATCCTTCCCTACTATCAAATTCATTTTTTCTAATGCAGGTAAAATTAGTTCACGAGTAGTACCCGGATAAGTAGTACTTTCCAAACTTATAAACATATTTGTGTGAACATATTTTGTTAATTGATCCAATACATTCAAAATATAAGAAACATCCGGATCCTTTAATTTATTAAGCGGTGTAGGAACACAAATTATTACCGCATCTATATTTACAAGAACCGAAAAATCGGTTGTAGCACTTAATTCTTTTGATGAAACTAATTCTCTTAAATTATCATCGGACACATCAGCGATGTAATTCTCACCTTTGTTTAACTGATCTACTCTATCTTTATTTATATCAATACCAATTACAGTAAAGTTATTGTTGGCAAATTCAACGGCAAGCGGTAGTCCTACATACCCTAAACCGATTATCCCAATAACTACTGTTTTGTCATTAATTTTGCTTTGTAAATCATTTTTCATTTTCTGCTCAATTTTTTAAATTAATATTGTTGAAATTACGTTGTATCTGGTATAGAATTATAGTAGCAATATAAGTTTATACAAAGGGGGATGATTTCCCTTTTAATAATATCTCTAACGCATTAATATCCAAATACTAATTCAATTTCATTTAATGAACTATTCTAGAAAAAAACGAGGACTTTGGACACAGCCAAGATTATTGATCCTGATATTTATATCACTTGCTGTAATCATGATAGTTAGCGCTCTTTTTGAACTTTACCAAAGCAAGAAAGAGCTATACGGACTGATGGAGAAACAAGCACACTCCCTGATGGAATCCATTATTATTTCTTCAAAGAATAGTTTATTAACCAATGAACGGCTTTCTACTCTTATAGAAGAACGACTTTTAAACAATGCAGTATTAATTAATACATTATATAAAAATGACAAAATAACGAATTCCGTTTTAAATAAAATCAGTCAACAAAATAATATTTATAGAATAAATATCTTTGATAAAAATGGTGAAAAATTATTTTACAGCCATCCACAGGATCATTTTTCTAATTCCGAAAAGTACTCTCCCCAACAAGTGTTAGCACCCATATTTACTGGATTAGTTGATACATTGATTATAGGCATCGTGCCAGCACGATTTGAGGATGGCAATCGGTATGCGGTAGCTATTTCCGCAAAAGAGAGAAACGCAATTGTAGTGAATATAGATGCAAAGCAAGTGATGGATTTTAAAAGGAATATTGGATTTGGACCACTATTAAGAAATATTGTGTCAGAAAATCCATTAATCACATTCGCAGCCCTACAAGATACTTCCAATATCTTGGCTGCATCGGGTAACGTTACAGTTTTGGAAGCAATTCAAGAATCAGATTTTCTATTAAGCTCTTTACGAGACTCCCTCTTCATTTCCAGAATAGCGGATTTTGATTCATTAGAAATATTTGAAGTTGTGCATCCTTTCGTCTACGATGGAAAGAAAATTGGGTTACTTCGTCTCGGACTTTCAATGTCCCCAATTCAGGATATTAATGATAGAATATTTAGAAGATTAATTATAATTACTGTAGCATTGTTTATTATTGGTTCAATCATATTTGCATATATCTTTACTTTACAAAACTTTGGTATTTTAAAAAAACAATATTCAATTGTTGAAACGTATTCCGGCAATATTATTAATAACGCAAGCGATGCCATAATTGTTTGCAACAAAAATGATGGTATCAAGATATTTAATAATGCCGCAGAGAGTTTATTTAAAAAGAAACAATCAAAAATAATTGGGGAAAATCTGAAATCATTATTTACTAAAAATGACTATGATAAAATAAGCGAACAATCATCCATAATTCAATCATTGGACTGTCTAATCAATAAAACCAATCGCTATTTACTTATTTCTAAAACACATTTCAAAGATGACAAAGACGAAAAAAATACAATTTTACTAATCCGTGATTTGACTGACCAAAAGTTGATGGAAGAACAAATAGAAAGGAAACAACGCTTAACGGCTATGGGTGAATTAGCATCTGGAGTAGCTCACGAGATTCGCAATCCTTTAAACTCTATCAGCACAATAATTCAGCAGTTAGATAAAGATTTTACTCCAACAAATGATGTTGAAGAATATCACGAGCTCTCAAATATCGTTTCTAGCGAAATAAATAGAATCAATCAAACGGTTATTGATTTCTTACATTTTGCCAAACCGGAAGAAATTAAACCAGAATCATTCAAACTTGATATTCTATTAAATCAATTGCAAAAACAGTATAAAGGAGTATTAGATAAACAGAATATCCAGATGACAATGAAGCAAAGTTGGTCAGGTCAAGTAACTTGGGATTTGAATAAAATGAAACAGGTGTTCATCAATTTAATTGATAATGCCAAAGACGCAATCAGTAACAAAGGTACAATTTCAATAAATATCAACAAATCTTCTAACAATGATATTAATATTCAAATCGAAGATAATGGTATCGGTATGCCGGATAAAGTTCAACCCAACGTTTTTAATTTATATTATACGACAAAGGCAAAAGGAACGGGTATTGGACTTAGTATTGTTCAGCGAATTATTTTTGAACATAAAGGCACAATCACAATTAATAGCAAAAAAGATATTGGCACTATAGTATCTATTGTGCTCCCACAAAGCTCTGCATAACTATTAGATAAAATTCGCCCGAATGGTCGAATCATTAGACCAATCGGGCGAATTATTTTATCATATAAAACTTCCCTTTTTATTCTATATTATATATTAACAACAACTTATGTAAAGTAATTATTTTTGGCACGGTATTTGTTACTTAATAAATGAAATGAATTTTTAAAAATAAACGGAGAATAAAATGAAAATAACAAAAATAATCTTAACTTCAATTGCACTGTTAGGAATCGCAGTATTGTTCAACCCAGTTGCAGCACAAACAACCGGTCACGGCGTTAATTTTATTGATGCTGATGGCGACGGCTATAATGATAACGCCCCAGATGCCGATGGTGATGGAATACCAAATGGCAGAGATGATGATTACACAAGTAGAAACGGCGGATCAGGAAACACTTTTGTAGATGCCGATGGCGATGGAATTAATGATAATGCTCGGGATCACGATAACGATGGAATACCAAATGGCATGGACAGTGATTTTGTAAAAGGTTCCGGTTCAGGAAATGGCTTACAAAACGATGGCGCACAAATGGGTGGATATGGTCCACGCGACGGAACTGGCAACAGAAATGGTGGTGGAAAAAGAAATTAAAAACTAAATGCCAACCTTCACTAAAAGCCGGGTGATTGATCATCCGGCTTTTTATTAACAAAAAGGATAAAAAATGAAAA